>NZ_JBHUDX010000050.1:18079-95075 GCF_042678285.1 Streptomyces caeni | reverse complement strand
AGCCATCCTTGCAGGGGGCGATCACACTGCCGCGATCTCCATGCTTGACGATATCGTGTCCGACTGCGTAAATGCCCTCGGCGCAGCCGACCCGCTCACTCTCTCCGCTCGGGCCTTTCTTGGTCATGCCTATGAGGTCAGCGCAGATACGGCTGCGGCGATCTCGCTGTACAGCCAGGTCCTGTTCGATCGACTGCGCACGCTTGGCCTGGAGCACGAATCGACCGCCGCCTCATTGGCCGTGCTTGGCGGTGTCCATCTTGCCAACGGGAACCCGACTGGCGCCATCCCTTATTTCGAGCAAGCCCTGGGTGTTCGAGCCCGGGTGCTGGGCGACGATCATTTGGACACCGTGACGTCGCGAAACAACCTCGCGGTTGCTCTCTGCGAGATCGGTGAACTGCACCGCGCCATTCCGCTCCTGGAGCAAGTGATCGATGATTCTCCGGGAATCTTCGCTCCCGATAGCACCGAACTGACGAGCACGCGAGCACGACTGGCCGACCTGTACGTTTCCACTGGGCAGTCGGATCGCGCCATCTCAATGTACAGCCAACTGCTGGACACCCAAATCCAAACCAGCGGAGCCGATCACCCCACGACCCTCGCCACCACGAACATGTTGGGCTTCGTATACAGGTCGGCAGGCGACCTCACCCACGCCATTGCTTTCTACGAAAAAGCGCTGATCGGTCGCATCCGAGTCCTTGGACGGGAGCATCAGGACACATTCAGCTCGCGGAACAATCTCGCCTACGCATACAAGCTTGCCGGAGACTTCGCTCGGGCGATTCCGCTCTACGAGACGACGCTTGAAATTGCCGCCAGAAGACTGGGGCATACCCATCCTGCCGTCATCGAAATGCGCAATGACGTTGCTTCCCTGCGAGCTATGTAGTGAGTTGATTCCGCCCTCAGCGGACGTAGACCTGGATGGCATTCGGGGAGGAGAATCGGGGCCGGATAACGAGGTCCGCGTCGACAGCGATCGGCAGCTTCCAGGAAGACGCCAGGAGCAGGATTCACGAAGATACCGTTTACAGGCGACCTATACAGAGAGCACCGAACCAGGGATCATTCCGAAGAGCCCCAGTTCGATACGGCCATTGACTCGCAGATCCGGTATCACGTTCGGGTCCGCCAGCTCCCGCCGCACCTCCTTCACCATTTCTTTCTTTCGAATGACTTCCCTCTTCTCTCTCCACTGGCCGAATAGTAGAATCGCAGCTCCACACATGAGACCTATTCCGCTAGCGGCGGCAGGGATAGGCCCAAGAGCTAGGCTCAGCCCAAAGCCAGCAACCGATCCGACGGCCGAAGGGACTGGGAGTCTGGCCCACTGGCCTGCACGCGTTTCCCAGAGCCAGCTCTTCTCTCTATGCTTCACCCCCGATACGAACTCGCCTGCACTGACCTCTAGAGATTCTTCGAACTCGCGAAGGTCGGACTCGAAGTCCACTGCATCAATTTCACCTAGATAAGCTTTCGACGCCGCCCGCACTATAGCCTGATGCTCGACCCTTTCTCGAATTTGAGCGACTTGGTGCGCATCCAGCAGAGCAGCCAACTTATGTATGTTACGCTCACGTTCCAGGACCCGAGGATCCTTAGGCAAGAACGGCTCAAGCAATTCCATATAGCCGCTCCGGTCGGCACGAAATGGTGTCCTGGTTCCGTACATGCGGTCCACAGCAGCGCTGAAGGCGGCCGGGTAAATTGGCGGTATATCAAACCCCTTGGCCATGACTCCAAGCGAAGCGATCGACGTATAGGTTCGTATCAATTGGGCGTCAGCGGCTTGTTCCGGGCTAGATAGAAAGCCCCTGGCAAATTCCCAAAACTCCGTCTGTCGCACGGTTTCAAGGTTTCTATCATCTATCCGTTCAGCTACCCAACCGACCAGCCTTTCTGAGACTTCCGGCGGAAGACCGCGACTGACCCAGAAATCAGGAACTAGGAGATTTTCCCTGCCGATGTTATCCATAACTTGCTGGTTCCTCGACGTATCAGTCCGCACGATCTCCGGGTTCAACGAATCGAGCAGCCTAGCAGCTTCAAGCACCTCCTCTTTCGACATCTCTGCGATAAAATTCCCATGCTCTATCATCAGCTTAGCAACGTCCTGATAATTGTCCGCTTGGGAACGTAGAGCTGTTACGATAGTCCCGTCACGGAAGAGCTCCTGATAGCCTTCGCCATCGCCGCGAAGCAAGCGAATAAACGCTGGACTAACAAGCATGGATGTGTCGGTAAGTATCACTCTGTCATGGACAAGTAGGTTGTGATTCAGATTCGCCCTAAGTCGACTTACTCTCCGCTGCAGTGCAGGGTCGGCAAGGTCGAATACACCATCACCTGCAGCCCAGAAGATATCCGGGTAGGCCAACGGTCGACTAGCTTCTTTCAATTCCATTAGAGTTCTCCCCATCTCGGGGAACTACGGCTAACGCGAAAAGCTCTAATACCAGGCTGCGCCGGCGGCCCGTCTGAGTCAACATGCCAATCACACCCGGCACGCGGGAAGAGGGGTCTGCTGCTTGGGCGTCAGCCGGCCCGCATGCGCGTACCGCATGACGACGTCGTACCGCAACGATCAAGAACCGTCACGGTCCACCGGACTCCGCAAGTTCAACCTGAGTCAAGTCTCCGGTGCCTATGGCCCGGCACACCCACTTCCGCCCCTCATGTCCAGTAGGTACCGGCAAGATCTCCGCCGTACCCCGCAGCCTGGATGGTTGTCAGCAGGCTGTCGTACACCTCGCCGCCGGGGCCAGCCATCGCCTCGAAGTCGGCGCGGCCCAGCTCACGCTCGACCCACTGGTGGGCGCAGCGACAGCGGATACTGACCTGGTTGCGGTCGCAGATGAGCAGCCAGTCGCGGCGAGCTCCGCATGCCGGGCACATCTGGATGATGCCCGTGATCGTCAGCTCTCCAGGGTGGGTAGTGCACTGCTCCCGGAACTCGCCGTCGTGCGGTTGCATCTCCTCCTGGAGTCGCAGGATCGGGTCGTCGGCGGGTGCCGGCGTCGGCGTGTTGGTTCTCGTACGTACGGCCTCGTCGTGCAGCACCAGCATCAGCTCCCTCATCATCCTCTCCAGCCATAACAGGGCTGCCTGCCCGTGTCCACTGCGTTGAGCTGCGGCTCAACGCCTCGGCCAGCGCGAGCGAGGATCTACCGAGTCCACGCGGGCAGGGCTCGTGTCGACCTGCCCTGGGGCCGTACGTACCCCGGTGCGGCTGGCCGTGCCGGTCCTGATGTCCTTGGCGGTACTCGTAGGGCGCCGGTGTGGAGCGTCGGCGGTGGCGGAGAGTTTGCCCAGGCGTCGCATTCGCCAGACGAGTACGTCGGTGACGCTGTCGGCGGTGCCCAGCTCTCGCCACTCGACGGCCTCCTTCAGCAGTGCGGCCGGGTCGTGTCCGGCGCGTTCGGCCTGGTCGAGGGTGGCGGCCAGGGCATCCAAGCCAGGGTCGTCGGCGAGTTGATGGTTGGGCAGGGCGGCGTTGATTGTGTCGGTGTAGCGCTGGCGGACCGGCTGCGGGAGCCGCCGGCCCTGCTCGCGCATTGCGCGTATCGGGGTGCGGGCGGCGGCTCGGTAGGCGGCGCGCAGGTGGCGGGCGGCCTGGGCGGAGGCGGCGGCCTGCTGGGCGTGGCCTCGGGCGGAGTGCCAGCGGGCGGCGGCGATGGCGAGCAGGACGAGGGTGGACAGGACCATGGCGGTCGCGCCGCCGTCTTCGCCTCGGCCGAGGGCGTCTCCGGCGCGAACGATGCCTCGGGCGGCGGCGCGTAGGGCACGGTTGTCCGCGCGCTCGGCGCGGATGTGGGAACGGGTGGCGCGTTCGAAGGCGCGGGCCGCCTCGCGGAGTTCACCGCGGGTGGCGGCGGGCGAGGTCTGGGCGAGGGCGTCGAGGAGTTCGCCGGCGCCGACGAGCTGGGCGGCAGCGTCTTCTTCATCGTCGTCCTGGCCGAGGGCGATGGTGGCGCGTTCGGCAACAAGTGCGGCTCGGCGACGGGCCTGCGAGGGTTGCGGCCGGCTGGAGGACTGCGTGTCCGGGTGGGCAGAGCGCGGTGCGTCGTCGGGATCGTGATCCTGGTCGTCGGGTCCGGCGGCAAGGCGCTTGCGGATCTTGGGGAGGGAGAGGTCCGGGGCGAGCTTGGAGCCGGGGAACCAGATGGGTTGGCCGTCGCGGTTGCGGTCGCCGGGCAGGGCGACGGTGTAGCCGAGGGTGTCGCCGGACGGGGCGAGGCGCTTGTTGACGCGTAGTCCGGCTTCGGTCAGGCGGGTGAAGAACTCTGTTTCGTCGGCGGCTCCGGCGACTGCCTGACGGAGTGTCTCGCGCAGGATCTCGCGCGGGGTGCGGTCGTGGCCGGTGCGCTCGGCTTTGAAGCGTTCTGCGCTGGTGGGGTTCTGTGCAGCGGTTCCGTCGCCGGCGTTGAGTTCGCGCAGGCCCCATTCCTTCTCTATGCGGCGGCACTCGGCCTGCGAGCGCTTGTAGTCGTACGCGTTGCGGGGCTGGCGAAGGTCGCCCCGCACGATGGTGGCGAGGATGTGAATGTGGTCGTCGGCGTGGCGTACGGCCACCCACCGGCATCCGTCCGGATCTCCCTCCTCCGCGATGCCGGTGGCGTGGACGATGCGGCGGGCGACCTCGCCCCACTCGGCGTCGGTGAGGTAGCGGTCGCCCGGGTCGGTGCGTACTGAGCAGTGCCACACGTGGTTCTTGGGGGCGCGGTCGCCGAGTTGGTTCACCCGCAGGTCCAGGACGCGGGTCAGGTCGGTGAGGGTGGCGTCGGGGTCGCGGCCGGGGTCGGGGGCGAAGCCGTCGAAGGACGCGACCTGGTGCGGGTCAATGTGTTCATCGCGTTTGCCGGGCCCGTAGAGGTAGGCCAGCAGCCCGTACGTGCGTGAGCCCCGGCTGATGTCGGGGACCATCTACACACGCTTTCGTACGAGGGCGTGGGCGACGGCGTCGACTTGGGCAAGGGTGCGGAGGAGGGTCTTGAGGGCGTGGTCGAGTTGGCCGGGTCGGGGCTGGCCGCCGGCGTTGTAGATGTAGGCGATCTGGTTGATGTTGTTGCCGACGCGGGATATCTGGGCGCGCAGGGCGACCAGTTCGTCGATGGTGGCGTCGAGCTGGTCGTTGGAGTCGAGCGGGGTGGTGGAGCCGCGGGCGGCCGAGAGTCCGGCGGTGGCGAGGAAGCCGGAAGGGTAGACGCGGTTGCGGACGGCGGCGGCGATGATCTCGGCTTTCTCATCAGCGGTGAAGCGGACGGCGATCACGTCTTCGCGATGCGTGGGCTGGTGGGCGCGGCGGCGAGGGCGGCGAGGGCGGCGGTCGGGAAGCGCGGCATCGCTCGTACTCGGGGCGGCTTCGGCAGCGGAGTCTTCGGTTTCCCCCTCTTCCTGTGGCGCCCCCTGGTGCCGCAGGTCCGGTTGGTTCCCGTGCGCCCCCGCGCGGGAACCAACCGGGTCTCCCTCGCTCTCCTGGGCGAGGGCATGCGCCGTGGATATCCCTTTGGGATATCCACGGCAACAGCTTGCTCGGCTGGTGGCCGTCGGAGCCTCCGGCTCCGCTGAGGGAGTGGTGCCCGCCGGGTCGGCGGTCGTCATCGGCTCGACTCCGGGCTTTTGCGGCGGACATCTCGCAGGATCTCGGCGACGTAGTCCATCGCAAGGATCGGATGGTGCAGGGTCCACGGCCGCGAATCGGGCCTACGGTGCACGATCCAGATCCCGCCGGGCCCGGCTTCGGCACGATGCAGGTGCCCTCGACGGTGCAGAACGGTCAACCAGGCGTCGACTTCGGCGGCGGTGGCAGGCGTTGTGCGCATGAGCGGCGTCTCCGGTGCGGCAAGAGGTCTTCGTGTGGGTGCGGGGCGGGTGAGGGTGGCCGGCCCTCCGTCAGCTCACCCGCCCGCGTGAGGGTGGCCGGTCAGGCGGCGATCGTCGTCGGGCTGTCCGGGGTCGTCCCGGAGCGTGCGCATCAGGTCGGTCAGCCGGTCGTTGGACAGCGGCAGCCCCTGTCCGCGGATGGCCTCGGCGACCACCGCGCGGGTGGTCCGGCCGGTCTCGGTGACCGCCCTCCGCGCAATGGGGAGCAGCTGATCCGTGACCGGGTCGGTCACCCGGTCACCGTCGGACGGAGACGACGGACGAGTGACCGGGTTGGTGTCCGTGCTCGGGGTCACCGGTCGGTCACCCTTCGGGCGAGCGTCCCCGGCCGCTCTGGATCCGGCATGTCCGCCCTGGCCGCCGACCTGGAGAGGTGTCCGGGTGGCCCGGGAAGCTACCCCGGTTATCGGCTCGGTGACCGGGTCGGTCCCCGGGGCGGTCGGCTGACCCGAGGTGTCCTGACCGGTTGGTGTCCGGGTGTCCTGACCAGGCTTGTCCGAGGTGACCGGCTCGCCGTCGCTGACGTGTCCGGGTGTCCCGGTCAGAGCAGCGTGCTGGTGGCTGGCGGTGACTTGACCGGCGGTTGGAGGCTGCGGGTGTCCGGTGGTTGCCGGTCGCTCGACCTCGATCCGGTCAGCGGAGCGACCGGCGGGGGCCAGGTGTCCGAGAGGAGACAAGTTCTCCTCGGTGACCCGGCGGGCGATGAGGATGTACAGGTGAACGGCCCCGGCCAGGGCGAGCGGGGCGAGGGTGGACAGGATGCCGACCGTTGTGTCACCCAGCCGCAGCCTGCCGGTGGTTGTGTGCTGTTCGTTGAGGCGGACGGCGTGCAGGGCGTTGGCCCAGATGCTGGCGGCGGTCGCGGTGCCGAAGAGTGTCCACACGTACGCGCGGGCGCCGAGCGGTGCAGCGCGCAGGACCACCAAGGCGCGTACTCCGTAGGCGATGAACCCGTCGATCACCAGCGGGAAGAGGTAGGTGAGGAAACCGCGGACGTGGATGGCTACGGCCATCTGCTGGAGGGCGTCGTACGACAGCGCGCAACCCGCCGCGCCCAGGGCCACGATGGCGGCTCGGTCCCAGCCGGTCATGCGCGCCGGCTTCGGCACGGTGGGGGTCATGCCGCCGCCCGGAGGTCGTCGCGGGACACGGTGGTCTTCTTCTTCGGCCGCCCGCGCTTCTTGGGCTTCGCCGTGGCGATGTCCCGGTTGCGGAGACGGCGGTGGGTGCGTCGGTAGAGCTTGTCGGCGTGCTCTTCGGTGATCTTCAGCAACCAGGCGAGGCGGCTGGCGGAGATGCCGCGCCGGTAGGCGGCCAGGGCTGCGGCCTCGCGTTCCCGGACGGTGAGATGGATGTCGCGTCCGGCGAGTACGGCGTTGACGCGGGCGTAGTCCAGGCGGCGTGGCAGCTTCTTGTGCAGGGGCTCGCGTTCCTCCTCGGTCAGGCCGCCCCGGATGCCGTTGCGGTCCCGGTTCTCCAGGGCGGCGTCCAGGCAAGTGCGGCGGACCGGGCACTGGGCGCACAGCGCCTTGGCAGTGGCGATCTGGTCGAGTTCGTCCGGCTCGGGGAAGAACAGGTCGGGGTCGACATGGTGGTGCTCGGTGGAGCGGCAGGCGGCGCGGTCCTGCCAGGTGTGGTCGCCCAGCGTCCGGAAGTGGGCAGGGGCCATCGAGGTCTTGGGCATGCGCGGGGTGTCTCCGATCGCCCTCCGTGCGCCCGGCGGGGCGTCGGCGGAGGATGGTGCGTGGTCGGGGAGGTGATGGGGAGCAAGGAGTCGACGGGGTAGAGCGGTCAGGCAGCGGGGCCTCGTCTGCGGTCGGCGCCGGCCAGCACGATGCGCTCGGTCATCTCCGCCAGCCGGGAGGCGACCCGGTCGCCGACGGCTTGACGCAGGTCACGGATGGCCAGGTTGGTGGTGATCAGCGTCGGCAGCATCTGGTTGTAGCGGTGGTTGACCAGCCGGTACGTGATCTCCTCGGTCCACTCCGAGGTCTTGGACGCGCCGAGGTCGTCCAGGAGCAGCAGCGGGCAGCGAGACAGCGCGAGCAGCTCCCGCTCCGTGTCGACGCCTGCCCGGGGGCGCAGGCTCGCGTACATGTCGGCGGCGGTGGTGGCGTGCCAGCGCACCCCGATCTCGGCACCCACGAGGCTGCGGACGGCGCCGTAGGCCAGGTGCGTCTTGCCCGAGCCGGTGGTACCGACGAGCAGGAGCGACGGGCCGGTGCGTACCTGGCGGCGGGCGCCCTTGCTGGGAGCGACCGCCTCCGAGGCGACGTTGCGGACCCACGCTTCGATCTGCGGGTGGTCGCCGATCGCGTTGCGGTAGCGCAGCGGGATCCTGGCCTCGGCCGCCTCCAGCGCGGCGATCGGCTCGGGGGTGTCGTGCACCTGGGCGCTGGCAGGGTCGACGCCTCGGGCCGCCAGGATCCGGGCGATGCGGGTCATGGTGCCCTCACCGCCGAGCCGCTGAGGTTGGCGGTTGCGGTCGCGCATCACAGCTCCTCGGCGTAGGCGGCGGCAGCGTCGACCGGGTTGGTCCATGCCGTGTGACCGGGAACGGTAGGCCGGTTTTCCGGCCGCACCAAGCGACTGCTCCCGGCGTTCATCGCCTCGTTCACCAGGCTCGGCAGCACCGAAGGGTGCATCGGCTTGGCCCGGAAGCGCTCCAGCCCGGCACGGACGTGCTGCGGGTCGATGCCTTCGTCGAGCAGTTGCCGGACTTTCCGCCCGAGGTGACCGAGCACATCGCTGGGCGGGCGCTCGGCACATGCGGCGGCGTACTCGCCGATCAGGGCTCGCGCCGATGGCGGTGGTGCGGGCGCTGTGCGCCCCGAAGGATGAGGAGATCCAGGATCCAAGGTCCTAGATCCAGGCGCCGAGGGCTCCCCGAGGTTTCGGGGCAGGTTCGGGGAAGTGTCGGCGAATGCCGTCTGACCTACTGTTTCGCGGTCATCGTGCGCGGGGTTGCCGACGGCCCGGCCTGGGGTGTGCCGCTGGCTGTCGCAGCCCTCGGCCTGGTGGTCGGGCCGCTCTGGAGCGGGCGGTACGGGGGCGGGGGCGGGTAGATCGAGGGTTCGGGGAGCATTCGGCGAGGCTTCGGGGAGAGCGCGGGCAGGGCTCGGCGGAACCTCACCGGCCTCGGCCGGGACACCGGTGCAGGCGCCCTTGCAGACGCCACACCGGTCGGTGGCATGGTGAGCCAGGCAAGTGGGCAGCCGGGACTGGGAGGGCTTGTCGATCTTCTGGTGCTGCCCCCATGTGGACACGTGCAGATAGCCGCGGCCGTCGCAGCCGGTGTACCGGCAGATCAGCCCGGCGTCGGCGAGCTGCTGAAGGTCGTCCTCGGCGTGGACGGCGGTGTGCTCGGCGCGCAGCGGCCACAGCAGGCCGTTGATGATCGCCGCGTTGTCGCGGAAGCGCCCTTGGTCGTCGGCCTGGGTCAGCAGGCCGAAGAACGTCCGCTCGGCGTTCACGCTCACCCCGGCGAGCGACTCGGAGATGAACGCCTCCGGCTTGATGGTGCGGATCCGCGCCATGCTCAGCGTCCCCGTCCTGCCGCGACCACGACGGCGCGGCGAAGGCGGGCGGTGGCGAGGTCGAAGACGTACACGTCGCCCCAGGGGGCTTCCGGGTGCGTCCGGATGATCCAGCGGGCGGCGGTGACCGCCTGGATGCGGTTGAGTGCGATCGGCTCCCCCGCCGTGTCGTAGGCGCGGGCGTGGGGGTGCGGCCACACCTGGGTGGGGTCATGGAGGGTCACACGGAATGTGGCGGCCCCGGGGATCATGTCCGTCAGCAGGTCAGCCAGGCGACGGTGCCGGTCGTCAGGCTCCGTGACGCTTCGGCTTCCGCTCCGGTGCTCGGGCATGCGAGTATCCTTCGCTGGTAGTGAGCGGCCCGGCTGTCTCTCGTGGAAAAGGTCCAGCTGAGCCGCTTGGCAGTGAATCCGCACCCCTCTTGGGGGCGGCCTGTCGGCGCCTGGGAGTTCCCGCTCCTGGGCGCCGCCGCAATTTTCCGGACCTATCCGGCCCGGTCGGTCTGCCCGTCCCGTATACGCAACTCCTTGCTGGTATCCCCCCGGGCGGGTTGCCCGGCGAGCGACGACGAACATATGCACAGGTCGCGCCAAGATCCAGAGCTATCCAAAGAACCCTCCACGACTCGCGGCGGGTACCGCTGCCCGGCCTTGGCGGACGCCCCGGCGCCGGGGGATGAGTGCTGCAGGTCGCATGTGTACGCGTACGGGACGGTGGCCGGACCGCTGTCCGCAGCAGGAGACATGCGACATTCCTCTCGGGTTGGCCACTCCGCCGGCGCCGCGCCAAGGACACCGAGTGGCCGTCTGGACGGTCTCTGCACCCGCCGTCGAAGCGGGGGCGACGCGCTGTCCGACGTCCGGGAGGTGTGAATTCCCGGGCGCGCCAGTTGCCTTGGGATCGCTCCGCACCGGGGACCGTGCAGGCTCCCCTTCACCCCTCCAACCCCGGAGGCGTCAGAGAGAGGCCGAAGGCGAAGATCGAGCGAGCGTGCTAGGCTCCCCGTCTTTCGCTAGGCTGAAGCTATTCCGACTCAACGAAAAAGTCAACGTCCCGACGTTCCTTCGATTCAGCGAAAAACGGGGGGTGAGATGTCTGCTCGTCACTTCGACCGACACCGTGTGCGCACGGTGCGGCGAGCGGCCGAGATCTCGCAGGCCGAGGTGGCTGCGGCCCTCGGCGTGGCCGACTCGACGGTCGCCGGCTGGGAATCCGGGGATGCGGTTCCCGATGCGGAGAAGCTGCCCGCTCTGGCCCGCGTCCTCAACCGGAAGCTGGACGACCTGTTTCCGCGTACCGGGCTGCCCGATCTGACGGACCTGCGGTGCGATGCCGGCTACTACCAGTACGAGACGGCAGCGCTGATCGGAACGAAGAGCGCCGGACCGGTAGCGGGGGCCGAACGCGGGGAGCGGCGGCTCAAGGACAAGTACCTGCCGACCTTGGCGACGGCTTATCGCGTGAGTGAGGAGGAGCTGCGGCGAGCGGAAGATCGCTCGATCGCCAAGGCGCAAGCGCAGAAAACGAAGGCCGGAGAACCTGAAGCATCGGAGGCTGCCCCAACTTCTGTGAGGCCGCCCGGCACGCTGGCCGAGAAGATCACGCTGATTCTTGAGCGCTCATACCCCGGAGAGCAGGGGCCGCCGTCGGACGAGGAGATCGCTGCCGCGATCAATGCCCATGCCGGTTCGGAGGTCATCACCGATGAAGGCGTTCGGGATCTCCGGACCGGCGCTGCGGAAACCGCGGCGCCGGTCGTCCTTGACGGGCTGGCTGCGGTCGTCGGCGTGTCACGGATGTACTTCGAGCCGGATGATGCCGTCGCCCTTCAGGTCTATGAGGGCCTCCGGCTCCTGTCGGCGTCGAGGAAGGGAGCCGTAGGCCAGGTGAAGGGCCGCGGGCTGGGGGCTCAAGGTCTGCCGGCGAACGTCATGGAGTTCGTCAACGGCCTGGTCACGGAGCTGGAACAGAGAGAGCCAGAGGCGAACGAGTAGCCCCTGTCCGGAGTTCTGGAGAGCCCTGGACAGGGTCGTCGTCGACTACTCCTGCGCAGTCGTCCTGCCTGGCTCATAGCGCCGGCCCCCGGTCACCACGGCCCGGACCGCCTTGAGCGCGTCGAGGTCTTCGAGAGGGTCTCCGTCGATCACCAGCAGGTCGGCCCGGAAGCCGGGAGTGATCCGGCCCGTCTTCTTGCCCAGCCCCAGCGCGTCGGCCGCGTCCGTGGTCGCCATGTCGAGGATCTTGCTGTTCGGCAGGCCCAGGTACGCGTAGAACGACAGGGCCGGCACCAGCCCGTCGAACCCGGCGCGCTGGACTCCGGCGTCGGTACCCGCGATGAGCTTGGCACCGGCCTCCGCCATCTGCCGTACGAGATCGAACATGGCCGCGGCGCGCTCCTCGCCGAAGAAGCGGGGCAGCATCTGCCAGTGGGGGCTCACGGCCGGACAGACGGCGATGCCCTGGTCGATGATCCGCTTCAGGACGTCCTGCCTGAGGTCGAAGCCGTCGCTGGTCATCCACGTGCAGTGCTCGATCGTGTCGACACCCGCTTCCACGGCCGCGCTGATGCCGTCCGTACCGTGAGCGTGGACGGCCACCGGCACTCCGGCCTGGTGGGCCTCGTCTACGAGGGCGGCGAGTTCCTCGTGGGTGAACTGGCTCTGCCAGCTCTTGGGCCCGTCCTTGGTCAGACCGCCCCCGCTCACCATCGCCTTGATCACGCCGGCACCGGCCGTGATGTTGCGCCGCACGAGGTCGCGGGCCTGGGCCACGCCGGAGACTTCGCCGCCGAGGAAGTGGCAGTGACCGCCGGGTGACGTCGCCGGCGTGCCTGCGGACACGATCCGGGGGCCGGGTGTGCTGCCGCTGGCGATCTCCTCAGCCAGTCGCAGAACGACGCCGTTGCGGTCTCCCAGGTCGCGTGCTGTCGTCACACCGCTGTTCAGGAGCTGCTCCGCACGGCGGCGCACGTCCTGCAGCAAGGTTTCGTCGTCCGACTCGCGAAGAGCGGCCACGGGATCCGCGCCACCATCGAACGCCAGGTGGACATGGGCGTCGACGAGGCCGGGCACGACCGTGGCTCCGGGGAACTCGAGGTGCATCACGTCCGAAGGGGCCTGCTCCGTGATCTCCGCACGCGGTCCCACTGCGGTGATCGAGTCGCCCTCGACGAGGACCGCGCCATCGTTCAGGTACGTCCCGGAGCCGACCAGGACTCGGCCAGCAGTGATCAGCATCGCGTCTCCTTGTTCCTTCGGTGGTTACTCGGACAGCCGCAGTGCGTCCGACACCGCGATCAGCTGACGGACATCCGCGTCCCGGTCGTCCTCCCGAGGAACGGCCAGCGGAACCGCCTGGCGTGGCGCAAGCGCACCCTTTCCCATCCTGTGCACGGCCTGGCGGAGGCGCTCGGCCAGCTCAGCGGGTTCGAGGTCGAGGACTTCCGTGTCCTCGGCCGTGTAGCCCAGGTAGGGGCTGATATCGACCAGCCCGTCACGACACTCCACTATCCGCCGGTGGTAGCGCCGATGCACGCCGCGCGCCCGCAACCGGTCCCGAAGGGCCGAAGAAGCGGGCCGCAGCACGTTCTCGGGGTACGCCTCGGCGAGCAGCTGCCACAACGGGGTGAGCCGCCGGTGGTCACGCCGGTGGCGGATCCAGAGCTTCAGGGACGTGATCCGGGTACGGGCCCCCGGGTAGGTGACGCCCGCGACGAAGAGCAGGATGGACACCACCAGCAGGAACGCCACAGCGGTCATGAACGGTTGCGGTACGGCTCCGCCGCTCCACCGGATGGCGACGATGACCGCGCGGACGGCGCTGGCTGCGGCCATTGCGGTGAGGCCGACAGCGGCCATCCACAGGCCGGTGGCGTGGGGGCGCCGTGACATGCGGGCGTACCGGCGAGTCCACTGCCCGGCGACGCCCAGGGCGTACATGAGGTACAGGCCGGCGCCGCCGTAGAAGAAGGCGATCTGCGGGATCGTCATGTCCGCTGTGCTGAAGGAGCCCGCGAAGACCTCGTTCGGGACGGACTCGGCGGCAACGGTGATCGACACCGCCACGAGCGCAACGATGACGGCTTCCCGCCGGGCCCGGAGCCGCCCGGCCTCCTCGTCGGCCGAGTACAGGTAGAAGCACATCAGGAAGTACACCGTCAGCAGGAGCAGCACGTTCTGAATCAGCTTCGCCGTGCCGTGCCCGGCCACGGTGTCGACCCCCGAGGCGCCGCCGGGCATGGCCACGGGGTAGGAGAGTGCAGCGCTCAGCAGACTCAGGGTGACGGAGCGGAGCGGGGCGTCGTGCGGGGCGCGCGACCACTGGTACAGCTTCCAGATCACGGCAGCCGCGATGCCCAGGAGGAGCAGCTCGGTCACGGGTCAGAGCCACCCTCGCCGGTCGTCGAGGGCCGACTGAATGCGGCGCAGCGAAGGATCCTCCGACAACGGGGCGGCGCGATCGAGCACCGAGGACCACTCCAGGATGATCGTGGCCGCGAGCTCGACCTCACATTCCTCGCCGTCGTCGTACGAGCATCGCCGGGCCACCCGGCGGACCAGATCGGGATCGAGCACCGGAATCAGGGTCGCCCAGCCCTCGACGTAGTCGTCCGGATGCTCCTGCTGCTCGTCGGCCGGCTCATCCTCGGCGACGAGGATGTGGCCGACTTCGTGCAGGATGATGTGCTCTTGGTGCAGGCGCGTAGTCTCCTGCTGGTAGAGGATCACGTCCATCTGGGGCGTATCGACCCACAGCCCTGACGGTCCCGGCTTCTCCAGGGGGAACGCCCGAAGAACGATCGGGCGCCCGCGCCGCTCGCCCAGCGCCCGGCACAGCTCCTCCACATCCAACGGCGGCTTTATGCCGAGGTCCTGAAGTTCTCGCCGTAGCCGGCGATGCAGGTCCCTCTCGACCGTCCGCTTCTCAGCGGTGCGCCACCGTCCCAGCCACCGACGGCTCGCCTTGCCCCGCCCAGGCTCCCCGGATTCCGCCGCGCCGCCGGCACGTCTTCCCGACCACATCAGAAATCCCCTTCGTACCGGCCGCTGGCGGCTCTCACTGGAGCCGGGCGACAGCCGCGCCCGAGTCAACGGCGTTCAGTTCCCGTGCTGGGCAGCGAGGACGAAAACGATCAGCTGTATCGAAGGACAACACCGCAGCCGTTGAGCAGCGGCAAGTGGGCCGCACACGCATGTGTCCACACCTCACCCATACATCATGATCGCGTACGCAAATCGGCACCCGCAGGCGAAGGTTGGTCCGGCGGAGCCTTCGTGAACACTTTGGAGATTACGTGAGCCCGAAGGCGGGAATGGCCTGAAATCGACACCGAAACCGTGCCACAAGCCCTCGCCGTCGACGTGTCAAATCGTGCCAAATTAGCTGCAGTGAAAGCGAATCATGCCGCTGAACTGGCCCTTCAAGTCCTGACACGCACACCTCAGCTGCCCTCCCTGGCGCGCGCAGAAGTTGTCAATCCGAGACCTACACACCAATGGACAACTCGAAGATTTAGTCAGTAGTCGGTGTAAATCGATCCTGCCCGTCGCGCGCAAAAGGGGATGTGGTCGTCGTCACTTCGGGGCAGTTCGGGCATCGCTCGCTATTACGCTTTCCAGCCATGTCAAGCGAAATACGCAACCGAGGCGATGACTACGTGGAGTTCTGGCGGGAGCACCACTTGTGCACCCTGACGACGGTTCGCCCTGACGGTAGTCCGCACGTTGTGCCTGTCGGGGTCACCGTTGACGCCGACGCCAACATCGCTCGGGTTATCACCCGCAAATCCAGCAAGAAAGTCGCCAACATCCTTGCCACGCAACCCGGTCAGGCCCGGGTAGCCGTCTGCCAGGTCGACGGAGGGCGCTGGGCCACGCTGGAGGGCACAGCGGAAGTCCGCACGCACCCGGATGTCGTCAGCGACGCCGTGGCGCGCTACGGCAGCCGATACGGTCGGATGCCGGCTCCGGACCCTGAGCGCGTGGTCATCGAGATCACGATCGAGCGAGCCATGGGCTACGTGGATGTGCCCAAGCCAAGGCCCGGACGTCGCTGACCAGGTGTCCTGTCCACGGTGGTGACAGCGCGTCTACAACGTCAGCGCGAGCCAAGGACCGATCGCAGGCACTTCTCGCCGTGGTCCGCCGCCGGAACGAAAGGTACGCTCGCTGCCATGGCTGCGGTCGGTTGGGCGTACGAACTTGCGGAGTCCCTGCTCGCTGAGCCCCTGCCCCGCCGGTGGGCCCACAGCCGCGGTGTGGCGGCCCGCGCCGAGTCGCTGGCTCCGGTCCTCGGAGAGGATGCCGAGGCGCTCGGAGCAGCCGCGGTGCTGCACGACATCGGATACGCGCCGGCCGTGGCGCTGACGGGCTTCCACCCTCTGGACGGGGCTCGCCGCCTGCGAACGCTGCCCGGGGTGGACGAGCGGGTCGTTCAGCTGGTGGCCAACCACTCCTTCGCCCTGCTCGAAGCCGAGGAGCGCGGGCTGCGGGAGACCCTGGCGGCAGAGTTTCCGCAGCTGGATGACGAACTCCTGGTGGATGCCCTGGTGTACTGCGACATGACCACCACACCCGACGGATTGCCGACGACGTCGCACGCGCGGGTGGACGAGATCCTCGGTCGCTACGGCACGGACAGCGTGGTCGGACGGTTCATCCGCCGGGCTACACCCGCCATCCACGAGAGCGTGGCGCGGGTGCGAGCACGGGCTCACGAGGCCGGGCTGGCGCTATAGGCCGCTATAGGCCCCGCTCAGCCCAGATAGGGGTAGTTGCCGGAGAGGTAGTGGCCGATCTGCTCCCGCATGCTGGCGTGGATGTCGAGGCCGTCGAGTTCCTCCGGCAGCACCCAGCGCACGCCGTCGGCCTCGTCGTTCACCGCTGGAGCGCCACCGACCGGGCGGCCGATGTAGGCGGCTTCGTACTGCTGCCGGATCTCTCCATCGGTGTACTCGATGATGTGTGCCGGGTTCGAGTAGACGCCGAGGAACCCCGTGACCTCGGCGACGATGCCGGTCTCTTCCTCACATTCGCGCACGGCGCAGTGCGCGGGGCTCTCACCGATGTCCTGGGCACCACCTGGCAGGGCCCACTGCCCGGTGTCGCGACGCCGCTGGAGGAGGATCGCGCCGTCGTCGTTGACGACGAGGAGGTTGCTGGCCGGGATCAGGGTGTTGGCCTTGGGTGCCTTCGAGTCGTTGTAGTACTCAGTCCTGCCCACGCTGGTGGTACTCCTGACAGTCGGGCGCCCAGGGGCGCGCGGTGTTCCATACGGCTTCGAAGCTCTCGGCGTAGCGGTCGCACCAGTCAGTGCCGTTCGTGCGCCGGAGCTGGAAGAGCGGGTTGGCGCTTGCCGGCTGGCCCCAGATATGGGGATTGACCAGTAACTGATCGTCGTATCGGAAGATCGAGTTGTACAGCGTCGTGTCGTGCAGCCGTACCTCGCAACCGGGGGCGCCGACCAGGCTGCGGTAATAGGCCAGCGAGGCCCGGATCTGGGCCGTATCCGCGAGGTCCGGCGCACGCTCGCCCCCTCGCATCCGGGACCTCGATGATCGCCTCTACGACTGGAACACGACGGTCAGCGCCCTTCAGCGTTGAACTTGGCGATCTTCTCCGGCAGCTCCGCAAGCGAGTCGATGCGCATCGTCGTGATCGCATCCGCGTCCGGTTCACGCTGCTGGATCACGCCCCAGGGGCCACGCCGGATCAGAGCGGTCAGGAGCCCCGCCTGCACGGCCGGGCGGATGTCGTTGTCGAGCCGGTCACCGACGTACAGAATCTCGCCCGGCTCGGCAGGCATCGCCTCGATGACACTCTCGAAGAACGTCACATCCGGCTTCGACACCCCCCAGTCGTCACTGGTGGCGATCATGTCGGATGGGAGGTCCAGCCCTCGCAGCAGGCCGCCGGCCCGCACGGTCTGATTTCCGGCGATGCCCACCCACAGCCCCGCCTCGCGCAGGGCAGCCAGCGTGGGCCGCACGTCCGGGTACAGGTCGTCCTCGCCAAACCATTCCGGCTGTCCGGCAGCCGCACGTTTCTCCCGCTCCTCGGTCAGGTCGAACCCGGGCCGAAACTCCTGGAACGTCTCCCGGTAGTCGCGCCCCTCCGCGATGACGGCACCGAACATCGCCGCGAAGGTGTGCCGTGGAACCCCCAGCCAGTCCGCCCACGTCCCGTACTCCCGGGTTTCGTCAACAAGGCACTCACCCACGTCGAATACCACCGCACGAATCATGCTCCGCAGGCTAGACGGTACGTGCGCTGCTCGTACCGTTCTTCCCGCCGCCGTCCGACGCCGTCGCGACGGCCGTCCCGGACACCCCGTTCCGCATCCCCGGCCTCCCTCCGTACGGCGACCGGCCTCCTCGCTCCACTCGCGGATCAGCACACCAGCCGGACCGCAGCGCAACTGTCGGCAAACCTCGGAGCCGCCATGAACTCAAGACACCGGTTCGGGGACACGGGGACGGGGAACTCGGGATCCGGACCGAGGGCCGGGGGGATGGCCACCCCAGGAGGACGCGATGATGCGGCACACCAGACTGGCCGGGGAATCAGCGGACTACCTCGCCGCCCGCGAAGAGCTGTGCCTGGCCGAGATCGAGCTCATGCGCCACCGCGAGAAGGTCGCGGCCCAGCGACGGGCCCTCCCGCAGGGGCCGCCCGTCGACGACTACGTCTTCCTCGAGGGCCCCGCCGACCTCGACGCCGGCGACACACCGGTCCGCGAGGTCACCCTGAGCGGGCTGTTCACCGCCCCGGACCGCCCGCTGATCGTCTACCACCTCATGTACGGCAAGCTCCAGACCGACCCCTGCCCGATGTGCACCCTGTGGATCGACGGCTTCAACGGCATCGCCCACCACATCGCCCGCAACGCCGACTTCGCCATCGCCGCAGCCGCCGACCCGCCCGCCCTGCGGCAGCACGCCCGCAACCGCGGCTGGCACCGGCTACGGCTCCTGAGCTGCGGCGACAACACGTTCAAGTACGACCTGGGCAGCGAGGACGAGGACGGCGAACAGGACTCCACCATTTCCGTCTTCACCCGCGACGGCGACAGCACGGTCCGCCATTTCTACTCCACCCACCCACGCATGGCCGACGACATCGACCAGCGCGGCATCGACCTCCTCGCCCCCGTGTGGCACCTCCTCGACCTGACCCCACAGGGCCGCGGCGACTGGTACCCGAGCCTCGACCACTGACCCGGGCCGGCGACTTACCGGAGTTACTCTTGTGCGCTACGTAACCTTACGGACGGTACGCCGCGAGCACGTCCGGCCAACCGCACGGCGAACTCCGCCGCAGGCGTCAGACACCCCACGTGCCCAACCTGGGGACTCCACCGCCGGCCCGATCCCCAGCCGCTCCGCCAGCACCTCCCCCAGCAGGTACGCATCCCCGCCACCGAGTCCGCGCAGACCCGCTGGCGCGCACTCACCGCCGCCCACCTGGTCGCCCTGGTCCACGCAGAAAGCCCGCTTCGCGAGCGGTCACCTCGTCGAACGCCCCGAGGACGCAGCGGCATGAACACTCTTCCCCGAAGACGCCGCCAACCAAGTGTCGGATGCCGTCGGCGGCGGGGTTCAGCCGCTTTCCCGGTAGTTCATGAACCAGTGGGTGTCGAAATAGCGGGCCATCGTGTACGGGTGGTGCGGGTCGACGAGGATGCGGCAGACGAACGCGGCGGCCTGGCAGTCGAAGAGAAGGTCCTCGCCGTCAAAGGACCGGACCACGACGGGCCAACGGTCGGGGTCGTCACCGTCGGCCCTCCAGCAGTACAGGTCCTCATGCTCCGTGCCCGCCCAGATGAGCAGCCCGTCCTCCCTGAGACCCGTCCACGGCTCCTGGTTCAGGCCCAGGAAACCGTCGAAGGCGCCCACGCCGAACGTCTCGACCATGCGCTTGTAGTCGCTCGGCAGCGCGGTGCCCAGGCGCGACTCCGCCTCCGCCCAGTCCACGTCCGGCCGCTGTGCGGGCTGTGTCCAGCCGGTGATCCGTATGAGCCGCTGCATCCAGTCGACGTCCTCGTCCGGAGCAACCGCCAAGGGTTCGGGCACCTCCCTGCGAGCGACCACCAGCACCGGCCGCTCGATCCCCTCTGCATCCCGCGCCGTGCCCGTGCCGACCCACTGATCCCCGTACGCCCACGCCCGCATCGTGACGGCCCGGTCCTCGAAGGGGACAAGGAGAGCCGCGCCCCTGGACTCGTCGACCGTCGGATCGGTGAAGCCATCGAGGACGAGGGTGCGCGGGGCACCGTACCTGCCGCCGAGCAGGTCGGTCAGCTCCTGCGGGTCCAGCTCGCTGGGCAGGTACATCCAGCCGTCCCCCGGGCCGAGCTGCGCCAGCAGGTCGTTGACGGTCACTTGCGTGAGCTCCATGACGGACAGTGAAGCGCACCGCACTGACAATGGACGTGCTCACAGACGTGTCTGACGTCAACCCGATAGGTGCTGGACCCCACCCCCGAGGAGACCGTCACTGGACGTAGCCATTGTCAACGGGATCGTAGATTTGCTCATCCGCTGCTAATGAACCGCCCTCATTGCTGACGAAGTCGCGGATCCTGGAGGGGCGGGGACACGCCCGGTGCGCTCGTTCTGCAGATCCCACAGTTCGCGGAACAAGCCGTCGCGCTGGGCGAGGAGTTCAGCGAAGGTACCGTCCTGGATGACGCACCCCTTGCTCAGGACAACGATGCGGTCCGCGATCGCTACATTGGTGAGCCGGTGGGTGACCAGGACGACGGCGCGGTCTGCGGCGAGGCGGCGGAGGCCGGTGAAGATGCGGTGCTCGGCCCGTGGGTCGAGGGCAGCGGTCGGCTCGTCCAGTACCAGGAGTCCGGCCGGCCGGTGGAACGCGCGGGCGAGCGCGATGCGCTGCCACTGTCCGCCGGAGAGTTCCTGTCCGCCCCACCATTCCTTGGCGAGCAGGGTGTTCAGGCCGTTGCGCAGACCGTCGACGACCTCGTCGGCGCCCGCCGCGTGAGCTGCAGTGAGTACCGCGGAGTCCCCCTCCTCCTTGGGCTGGCCAAGGGTGATGTTCTCCCGAGCTGACAAGGGCCAGTTCGCATAGGACTGCGGTACGACGGCGACCCGCTTCCAGGCCGCGTGCGCGTCCAACTCCCGTGCGTCGACCCCGTCCCACGTGATCGCTCCGCTGTCGGGCAGGTACAGCAAGGACAGGAGCTTGCTGAGCGTGGTCTTACCCGAACCGTTCTCGCCTACCAGGGCGACGACCTCGCCCCGCCGGACTTCCAGGGATACGTCGCTGACGGCCGGGCGATCGGCGCTCGGATACTTGAAGGTGACATTCTCCGCGCATACGGCCGTGGGACCGGCCGGCTCGTGGGTGCCGCGGTCGATGCGATGGCCGCCGGCTTCGTCGATGAAGTCGGCCCAGTCGTCCAAGTACATGCCGGTGCGGAAGAGCTGGGCGCCGTAGCCGACGATTCCGTCCAGCCCGGCGCTGACACGCCCCAAGGCGAGGAACGCCGTGCCGAGGGCGGCAACCGAGATCCGCCCGGCGGACACCAGGAGCGCCAGGGCCACCCAGACCACGGCGTGTGCGATGCCTCCCGCGGCCCCGCCGACCAGGGAGATCCGGGCGGCGCGCCAGGTCGCCTGGTCGGTGGTCCTGTCGATCCGCGCACCGGCCGTGCGGTACTTGCCGAGCAGGAACGGGGCCATGGTGTCGGAGCGGACCTGGTCGGCGGTCTGCTTGTCGACCATGTACCAGCGCAGCATCCCCAGCAGCCGGCGGTCCTTCGATGTGGCGAGTGAGGCGATGTAGCTGATGCGGGCCGCCCGCACGCTGGCCACGCCCTTCGGCAGCGCGGCGAGGACGAGCAGCGGCAGCAGCACGGGGTGCACGGCGGTCAGGACGCATGCGGAGGCGATCAGCGACGCCGACGCCGCGAGGATGTACTGGGTCTCCGTCAGGAGATCCCGGGAGACCTCCACGCCGCGGTCGGCTGCATCCCACCGGTCATTGTATCCGGGATTGTCGTACGCGGACAGTTCCGCCTTGGTCGCGGCGTCGAGGAGCTTGAGTTCGGCTTCGCGGGAGACACGAGGCGCCAGCCGGGCCGACAGCGAGGACGAGGCGATGCCCAGGAGGGCGCGCAGACCGATGGCCCCGGTCAGTACGAGCAAGGATGGCGCGGCGTCCATGAGTTGGGCACTGCTGATGCGCTGAGAGGTGATCAGCGGCTTGATCGCTCCGGTGGTGGCCATGAGCCCGAACGCTTCCAGCACCCCTGAGAGGACCTGTACGAGCAGCAGGGCGATGACCGTGTTGCGGTCCACTTGCCAGCCCAGGGCGAGGGCGCGACGGATCAACTGGGGTAGGCGGCGAGCCATGGAGCGGCTGGTGATGGCGTTGGCGGCCTCGATACGGCGGTCACCGGGGATGGCCAGCCTCAGCTCCTCGTCCGGTACCTCCGCGTCGTCGGGCAGTGTGGCCTCTTGGGCGGTTTTCGGGGTGGTCGTCATCGCCTCCGCCCCTCCGCCGTCATCTGGCGCCTTGCCCGGATGGCGTCGGCCGCGGTCACGGCGCACGGTGCGATAGCCTCGGCCGCCCGATACCGGCCGATCAATGTGCGATACAAGACGTCCCCCTGTGGGTGAAGTGCCGATGGGTGTCGGCGGTGGCTGAACCGTTTGGGCCGTCGCTGAGAACGGCGCCGCTGCTGGGCCGCCGCGCGTGCCAGCGCGGTCCGAATGAGCGGGCATGTCACGTCCCGCCTCCGTCATGTGCCAAGGCGGGCGAACGCATCGTCGAGGTCGTCGAGGTGGTTCAACAGGCTGCGGATGGTGGTCTGTCTCTCGCTCCAGTGCTGCTTCAGGTCCTCCTCGGCTTCCTGCGGGAGGCCGTATTCGGCAGTCGTGGCGCCATAGAAGCTGAACAGCATGTACAGGAGCGCGACCCGGGCGCAGGACCGCACCTCCGCCAGGGAGAGGCCGGGGTTCTCCGCGTGGTAGGCGCCCACCATCGCCAGCGCGCAGGCGGCCCATTCCGGGCTGTTGGCCACGGTGCGCGGGTCGAACGCCGCCCGGCCCAATTCCCAGGCCGGCAGTCCGGACGCGCAACGGAAGTCGATGACACCGGTGACGGCATCGGCGAGGACGATCAGATTGGTGCGGGTGAGGTCCGCGTGCAGAGCCTGTTCCACCAACGTGGCGGGCAACTGCTCCCGCAGTCGGTGGACATGAGCGTGCAGGTCCTCTTGCCGGTGACCGAGGTCGACCCGCAGTTTCCAGAGCCCGTCGTGTCCCTGCTGTAGCGCCGTGACCATCACGCTGTCGCACTTCGCGACCGCGTCGTCGACGGCGCCGGTCCGCCAACGGGACTGCTGCACACGCTTCGGTAGCGGATATGCGGCCAACACCCGGTGCATGCGCCCCATCACGACACCGATGTGCTCGGCGAGGGAAACCGTCATTGCCGAGGTGGCCACGCGACCGGGCGCCTCGTCGACGACCGCCCACACTCTGCCCTCCGAGATGGTGACGAGGTTGCCATCCGCGTCGGTCCACACGCGCGGTACGGGAAGCCGTGCGGCGCGGCAGTACTCCGACATGTCCAACGCGGCCCGTGCCGCATCCACGTCCGCGACCGATCGGTACTCCTTGACGAACAGCCGCAATCCGTCCGTGGTCAGAACCCGCCGGTTGATCGTGTCGGTGCCCATGGGTACCGGCTCGATCGCGTCGACAACGAACCCGTACCGGCCTTCCAGCACGTCAGCCGTCAGCTCCGCGCCCCAGTCCGCCTCGCTCATCCCCGTCACCGCTCTCTGCGCCTGGAGGGGCGGCGGACGGTGAACACGGTGAACGCGTTGTTCTCTGGGAGCTGCCCGCCCTCCGCGAAAGGGGAGAAGGTCTCTGTGAGAGCCGCCTCGAAGGCGTCCCGACCGTCGCCGAACAGATGCTGGGCTGTGAACGACGTCGAGTGCAGGCAGCCGATGACCTGGTCGGTGATCCGCCGGCCGTGGACGGGAACGGTCGTTGAGGTGGCATCGCAGCAGTCGGACGCGCGCAGCATCTCCTCGTACGGCGGTTCCACCGGGCTGAAGAAGGCGTCATCCGCGCGCCGCCGCTCACCAGGGAACTCCTGGACCACTGTTCGCGCGGCACGTTGCCAGGGGTCTCCCGTCCACGGGCTGCGATCGCGGAACACCGCGATCACGCCGTCTTCGTACCGGTCGGGCTCGCTATCGGTGTGTTGCCTGGCAGCCCTCAGCTCACCGCTGGGTCCGCCGACCTCCCGGGCCGACGGCAGGATGTCGCCGGCCCGGGGATGTCCAGCTGCGACCGTGTACCTGGCGGTCTCCGATCCCACCAACTGGTGGAGTGCGCTGGGCATATCGGTCATGTCGGTGCGCCCTTCCGCTGGCTGAGTCGCCCGACCGAACCACAGTGTGCGACCGGCCGGGTGCGCAGGGTGTTCACGCCTGGGTGGATAGCTTGCCAAGAGCCACTGACATTGCGGCCTGAGCTGGTCATTTGCATGCCCGGAGACGAAGGACGGTGCCGGAGGCCATCTCGAGGAGGGACTCGCCCAGAACCCCGTATCTCCAGCCGAGAGTCACCAGATGCGGGTCGTTGGCCGCCTCGACGCGCACCCGCAACGCTCGTACCCGTCCCAGGGCTTCATCGCGGCTGATGCGAGTGCGCGCCGCGTGCTCCGTCGACGTCGCACCGATGGCGACCATCCGCCACGTCTCGATCTCCGCGTCCGAGAAGGCCCCCGGGAAGGTGACCTTCTCCGGGCGCCGGAGCTGCTCGGTGACGAAGCAGGCATGGACGACTGCGGCCCGTCCGCGTACGCCGAACTTCTGTCCACAGTGCTTCAACTGCACGTTGATCGTGCCAGCGGTGATCATGAGCTCGCGGGCGATCGTGTCGGTGCTCTTGCCCTCCGCGACCTGCTGGACGATCCGGATCTGTGCGGGTGTCAGGTCGAGCGAGGTGCGGGACGGGCGCGCCGGTCGGGCACTCACGGAAGGTCTCGATCCTTTCGGGGAGGAATGGCTGTCAGGCGCGAGCCAGCCACCGACGCCGCTCGGCATCGGTGACCAGCCTCCGCTCGTGTTCGAGTTCCAGCTGGGACAGACGGGTGTAGTGCTCGACCACGGCGGTGCCGAATGCCTCCTGCGCGAGAGCGCTGTTCTGGAAGGCGGCGAGAGCATCGGCGAGGGTGGGCGGCACGGAGGTGCCGCCCACCCTGTAGGAGTTGCCGGTCTGTGGCGGACCGAGAGTGAGCTTCTGCTCGATGCCACGGTCAATGGCCGCCAGTGCCGCGGACAAGGCCAGGTAGGGGTTGGCATCCGCGCCCGGTACGCGGATCTCCAGATGCAGCCCCTCGCCGTGGCCGACGACGCGGACGGCGCAGGTGCGGTTGTCGTAGCCCCAGCTGAACGTGGTCGGGGCGAATGAGCCGGGCGTGAACCGCTTGTAGGAGTTGGTGTTCGGGGCGTAGAAGGGGGCCAGCTCGGGCAGGCCGGCGAGCAGGCCCGCGATGGCGTGCCGCCCAGTCTTGGACAGCTGGCCCTCGGGCTCGTTGAGCTGGCTGATGGCTTTGGACCACAGCGACACATGGAGGTGCATG
Organism: Streptomyces caeni; assembly: GCF_042678285.1. NCBI lineage: Bacteria > Bacillati > Actinomycetota > Actinomycetes > Kitasatosporales > Streptomycetaceae > Streptomyces > Streptomyces caeni. The sequence continues at coordinate 70,024 of NZ_JBHUDX010000050.1, read as the reverse complement.
CCGTTGGCCCGGCCGGTTTCCGGGGCTGCCATGAAGGTGGGCGCGAGACCGGCACGTGAGCCGAGGGTGCGCACCGCGTGCTTGAAGAGAAGGTGCCGGTCGCAGGCGGTGAGCGCGGGCCCGTACGGGAAAGTCACCTCGACCTGGCCAGGCCCGGCCTCGGTCTTGATCGCTTCCACAGGCATTGCGGCGCCCGCGAGCGCGCGCTGAAGGCGGCGGAAGAACCGGTCGGGGACCGGATCGTGGTCAAGGGCGTAGTCGAGGTTCTCCGACGCCAGGGGCTGCAGGTCCTGGTACCCGGCCTGTTCCGCTTCCGCGTATGTGCCCCTGTAGAGGACGAATTCGGTCTCGATCCCTGCCTTGGGGTGCAGACCGTGCCTGGACAGCCGGGTCATCTGCTGGTGGAGGATCTGGCGCGGTGCGATCTCAATGGGTGTTCCGTCGTGGGTCACGGCGTCGCCGAGCACGACGGCGGTACGCGGCAGCCACGGCAGCACCCGCAGGGTCGACAGGGCCGGCTGCACGGACAGGTCCTGATAGCCGGTCTCCCACGAGGTCAGCGCGAAGCCGTCCGCCGGGCTCATGTCGACGTCGGTGGCCAGGACGTAGGCGCACACCTCAGCGCCGTGATGCGCGACGCGCTTGAGGAAGTGGTTCGCGTCGTACCGCTTCCCCTTCAGCCTTCCCTGCAGATCGGGCACGGCGAGCAGCACCGTGTCGATCGCGCCCGCCTTGACGAGGTCCCGCAGGTCAGACAGGGAGGAGGCTCTCTCGGAGCGCCCGCCCTGCCCGGGAAAGGACGCGGCGGCGAGGCGTGGCATGGTGCCGTTGGTGCTCGTGGTGTGCGTCATCAGACGACCTCGTCTTCGTACGTGGCGGCCGAGCGGTCGAAGTTCTGGGCCGGCACGTCGTACGAGCTGCCCTGTTTCCGCCACCATCCCCAGGCCAGGGCGAGGACTGCGAGCAGAGCGATCGGCGCGTAGTTGAAGCTCTCCACGGACACCAGGCCACCGCCGGCGGGACGTGTCTGCGGCAGACAGAAGAGCACCGTCACGAACACCACCCAGATGACCGCGATCGTGCCGACGGCCACGCCCCAGTTGCCGAGATTCCACGGTCCGGGCCGGAACCGGTGGCGGTTCTTGATGCGCAGATAGATCGGGATCGCATAGGCCGGGGTGATGCCGATCACGTTGATGCTGGTGATCGCCGCGTACGCGACCGGGCTGTACAGGCTCGGCAGGGCCAGCACCGCGGCGCACACGACGGACAGCAGCACGGCCTTGCGCGGGGTGCCGGTGCGGCGGTCGATCTGCCGCCACTGGTGCGAACCCGGCAGCGCCCCGTCGCGGGAGAACGCGAACACCATCCGGGACGCCGCGGCGGTCTCGGCATTGCCACAGAACAACTGGGCGCTGATCACCACCAGGAGCAGTGCCTTCGCCCCCGCCACGCCCAGGGCGTCCAGGAAGATCTGCGCCGGCGGCACCCCCGTCGCCGTGTCCACGGTGCCTGCGTAGTCCTGGATGGCGAAGGTGAGCCCGGCCAGCAGCACGAACCCGGCCAGCCACGACCAGCCGATCGAGTGAATGATCCCGCGCGAGGCGGACACCTGGGCGTCGGTCGTCTCCTCCGACAGGTGCGCGGAAGCGTCGTAGCCGCAGAACGTGTACTGGGCAAGCAGCAGACCCAGTGCCGCCACGTACAGGGGGCTGGACCAGCCGGTGTTGTTGACGAATTCGCCGAACACGAAGTCGGCGGCCTGGTGGTGGGAGGGAACGATCGCCAGTGCTGCGACGATCAACGTGACGCCGCCGAGGTGCCACCAGACACTGATGCTGTTGAGGATGCTGACCAGCCGGACCCCAAACAGGTTCAGGGTGAGGTGCAAAGCGAGGATGCACAGGAAGATCACCATGATCCGGCCCGGCGTCGGCTCGAAGCCCCACTGCAGGTTGAACAGGGCGCCCGTGAACAGTGCCGCCCCGTAGTCGATGCCGGCGATTGCGCCGAGCAGGCCCAACAGGTTCAACCAGCCCGTGTACCAGCCCCATTTCCGGCCGCCGAGCTGCTCCGCCTGGTAGTACAGGGCCCCGGAGGTCGGATAGGCGGAGGTCACCTCGGCGAGGGCGGCGCCGATGAACATCACCATGGCGCCGACGGCGAGCCAGCCCCACAGCATCACCGACGGGCCGCCGGTGTTCAGGCCGAAGCCGTACAAGGTCATGCAGCCGGACAAGACGCTGATGACGCTGAAGGAGATCGCGAAGTTCCCGAACGGCCCCATGCGCCGGGTCAGCACGGGCTCGTAGCCCAGCTCCCGCAGGTATGCGTCATCGGACTTCCGGGGGGTCGCATGGTGGTTTGGACTCAAGCGGGACACAGGTCAGCCTCCAAGACTTGAACTGGGGAAATACGGACAGGCTCATGCCAATTGGTTGGGCGTGGTGGGCAGCAGATCCCGATCACGGGTGCGGCCCGGCACGGGGCCTACGGGCACGGGCGTAGGAGAAGGACTCGGCACGCGCTCGCAGGAGCAGCGCTTCGCCGGGGTCTGGTCCTGCGGCCCCGTCGTGGACCGACGCCCACGGCTCACGGGCTGCGTACGGGCCCATCGCCTCGAAGACCTCGGCGGCCTCCAGGTACTGGTGGCCCGCCCACAACGTGTAGGCGAGAAGGTTCAGATCGGTTACCGAACGCTGCCAGGCGGGTGCCTTGCGGAACCAGTCATGAAAGGCGGTCAGCGTGCAGTCGAGCGTCGGCTCCTGCGCCCACTGCCGCCGCCACAGCGGATCAGCACGCGACTGCCGCCGCTGCTCGATCTGCGCGTACGCCGGCAGAAGCAGCACCGGCGATCCGACGGGCCGCTGCGAGGCCACGGACCGGCCGAAGTCGAAGACCGCGGCCAAGGAAGCGCCCCACGGGCCCTCGACGGCGAGCATGAACTGCAGCACGCGGTGGTATGCCTCGCGGTTGTACGGATCACGCTGGTTGACCTCGTACAGCAGTCCCCACGGACCGCTGGGCAGCATCGGCTCGGCGGGCCTCATACGATGTTCCTGACGCAGCTGCCGTGTGTCGATCTGCGCCAGCGCCAGGAGACACACCCAGGGCACGGGATCATGCGGCGCGCGACGAGTTGCCAGCAGCGCCTCACGCCGCGCCCTGATCTCGAACTCCAGAGTCTGTCGATGCTGTTGGCGGTTCGCACGCAACGCCCGCTCGACAGCAACGCGAGCACTCATCAGCTGCGCGTCGTAGCTGTCGGGCTCTTCCTCGAGCCACAAGCCGACCACATCCGACCGGGCGGCGGCCACCGCCAACAGCTGAGTGCGCGATGTGCGCAGTGCCCAATGCGTACCGGTATCCAGCAGCAGTTCCCGCGCCGTTCTCCAGCGGCCCGCCTGTAACTCGATAAGCGCCACGCCCAGGTCGTCGTCGTGGCCGGCAGGGTGATACACGAGACGCATCAGAGTCCCTCGCCACGGATGGGGTGGTGACGGAACGCGAGGTCGAGGCTGCTCGCCGGGTGTGCTCGAACTGTGCGAGGTGGCGTCGTGCTCTGTGGATCGAACGTCGATGTCATCGGGGGCCTCAGGCAAGTTGGGGGGAATGGGGCCGCGAAGTGGGTGAGTGCTACCGCCGCCGGGAGGCAGGAGGCGACTCGGTCACCGAGTGGGACGGCCTAGAGACGAATCTGGCCGATCATGTCCGCGATGCTGGTCACGAACCGGTTGATGCTCGGGGCCATGGACGTGCTCGCCAGGAAGAACCCGAAGAGCCCGCAGACGACCGCGGGTCCGGGTTTCACGGACTTGCTGCGGATCAGAACGACCACGACGATGCCGAGCAACAGGACGAAGGAGATACTCAGCGCCATCAGGAGGCTGCTTCCTCCGCAGGCCCGCGCCGCTCCCGGCGAGCCTGGCTCAGCGCGCGGCGCAGAGCATCGGGCCGGGTCAGCGATCGCGGGCCTTGAGGGAAGACGTGCCAGTGCATCCCCGGAGGCGTCGTGCTCTCGGCGGACGGCACGACGACGTGACACTTCTGCCCCAGCGCAACGGTCCCCGGCTCCTCCCAGCGGGCCGCGGTGCCCACGGGAACCAGGAAGTACAGCCGGGGCTCCGGACCCTCGTGGTCCAGGATCACCGGGCCGACCGGTTCGTCACCCTCGCCAAGGATCTCGATCGCGCGCCGGCCCACAGCCTCCACGGCGCGTACGGCATCCCACCACTCGCCTGCCGAGCACAGCTCCGGCTCCTCGCCGATGGGCATCCAGCGCGGCGGGAGCGCGCGAGTTGCGGGATTGTCGTCAGACATGGAAAAAGCCTCCTCACCACTGCGTGTGAGGAGACCATTCCATTCAGCAAGCTATTGTGCGCGGACAGACTGTCCGTGGGGTTCGCTCACCAAAGCCCTTGACACAACCTCAGGTTGTGCTAAGTCCCGTCCAACTCCCGAATGCGGACAGTTCGTTGGAAGGGTGAGCGTCCATCCTGAGCAGCGCCGCAGCCGTCTCGCGCACGGACGGGTGGAACCGCGTGTGGTTGGGCGCGACCTTCCGTGCACGCTTGAGATCCGCGAAGGCACCAGCCCGGTCGCCCACAGCAAGCTTCGCGGAGGCCACGTCGATGAAGTGGTGGCTCGACCGCTCGCCGACGGTCGTAGCGGGCGGCGCCCACTCTCCGCCGGAAACCGGAGACCATTCAGTGAGGCGAGCGAGAGCCTGCTCGGTATCACCCATGTCGATCATCGCGTGCACCTCGTGGATGCGGATGTTCGTCGGTCCGAACGACATCTCGTACGCCAGAGAGTCGCGGTTGCCTGCCATGCCCGCGACCTGCTCCGCCTCCCTCAGGTACGCGTCGGCACGATCGGAGTTGTTCTCACGGGCTTCGAGAACGGCCAGCTTCAGCAGCAGCGCACCGTCGACGGCAAGCGCGTCCTGCGTGAAGGAGCGTTCCGGCTGGAACCGCTCCAGCTCGGTCCGCAGCGCGAGGAGCTTGCGACGTGCCGGCGAGTACGCGCCCTGGCGGAGCATCGCTCCCGCGACGAGGTAACCGGCCGTGAACTGCATCAGGGGGTCGCCGGAGCGGTCGGCCGCCCACCGGACGCGCTCCAGCGCCGTGTTCGACAGGTCGTGGTGGCCCATCTTGTGGGCCAGGGAGTTCACGGCACGATAGGCGCGCGCCAGGTGCCAGAACGCCTTGCTCTGGTCGCCGTTGCCGCCCCCGAGGGCTACGTGCGTCAACTCGGTGATGATCGGCGGCAGCAGGGGGCCCATCGGTGCGTAGCGGGCGTCGCGGCGCAGGGCCGCCACCTGGTCGACTTCCGAGGCGAGCACGGGAAGCGCGCGGGGTGCGATCTCCAGGTCGTCGGGGCTGTCGTAGCAAAGCAGGAGCCGGCGCAGTTCAGGGATGACAGCGTGGACGCCGTCTTCGGCTTCCGGCTCACCGTAGTAGGGCTGGCCGGTCAGGACCTCGGGGCCGAAGCGCAGCGCCTTCGCGAGTGCCAGCGTCAGCGACGGTGAAGCCTTCCGCGCGCCGGACTCCAACTTCTGCACATAGCTCGGGGAGACTGCGACCTTCTGTGCCAGTTGAGCGGCAGACAGCTTCCGTGTCCTGCGTGCTGTACGGAGACGATCTCCCAGCGTCAGGTTTTCACTCATCGGTGGATCTGTCCCTTCGCGATGGAGCACTCGCATCAGGGTACGGAAAACGCCCTAACCCGCGCCCCAAGTCACCAAGTGTTAACGGAGCTGGCAGCGGGGCGCCCAAGGGGCGAAGCCCCCTGGTATCGAGTCCGAGACTCCCAGCACGGTTTGAGGAACCCATATAAACGCGGCAAGTAGGGGCGAAATGGTCCAGATTTGAGGACTATTTCGGCTCGGTAGTCAAGAGCCGGGGAACAACTGCTTACGGACAGATTGTCCGCGATTCTCTTCGACTGCCGCGATCGACGAGCCCCATCCGTTACGGACAGTGGTCACGCACTTCGCTCGACGGGACTACCTGACCGTGTTGCCTCATTCTCTCCTGAAGTACGGCACCGGTGCTATCTCGTGCGAGGAATGAGGCGAGAGTGGCTGAGAGTAGATGCCGGTACGCCACGCCTCTCTACGGCAGCGGACTCCGCACTGCGCACAACACGGCGAGTTCGTGTGCGTGCTCGCCGCCGTCCACGATCACGACCCCGTCGAACCACGAGGGCATTACTCCGGAGCACCGAATGTGAGCAGTGGCACGTCGTACATTTCAGGGTTTCGAGGCCGGGTCATGGCCGGTGAGGTCACTTCGACGATGAAGAGTTCGCTGAGGAACTGCACCTTGGCGCTCAGGAGGTGACTGGTACGGCCGTCGGCCGACTGCGCCTTCAGCCCGGCGGAGACGTGGATGTGCGGCAGGATGCCTCCCGTCTCCGGATCGTGGGCGATTGTTCCAGCACCGAAGGCTTCGACGTTGGTGACATAAGTCTTGGCCCAGACCGGGGCGTCCGGGTCTTCGAGTTTCTCGCAGGCGCCGACGATCTCGGCTTCGGCGAACGCACCGATGAACGAGGGAATGTAGCCCTGCCGCACTCCTTGGTCCCGGCAGAACGTGGAGAGCGCGTCGAAGAAGTCCTCGCCGTGGTCGAAGGTGACGCCGAATGTCCGGCCGGTGTTCAGTACATGGGCACGCATGCGGGTCCTCTCGGGCAGGGCTGACGTGCAGGATCAGCGCGCGAACGCGGCGAACTTCTCAGCGATGCTCTCGCGATCCGTGTCCTGGGCGAGCAACGCTTGGAGCAAGAGGCGTGCCTGATACGGACCGAGGTCGCCGGCCGGGATGAGCCCCCGGTTGATCAAGTCCTTCTCCGATCCGAGGAAACCGTACGTTCCGGTCAGGACCGGGCCGTTGCCGATGCGCGAGGCGAGCACCACGGGAACACGTACGGCGAGCCGTTCGAGGCTCTCGACGAGTCGCTGAGGGACGTGTCCCACGCCGAAGGCGGCGACGACGAGCCCGTCGCACTGGCCGGACCAGGCTCCGAGCAGCGCGCCGTCGTCGCCGAGGCTGACCGTGTAAAGGCCCACGCGTGCGTCACGGACCGCCGGCGCCAGGGGATCGAATCGCTTGGGCGGCGGGGAAGCCAGCCGTACACGGTCCTCCGCGATCCGGCCGATGGGGCCGACGCCGGGTGACGCAAAGGCGGCCGGGCTGGTGGTGTGGGACTTACGGACATGCCGTGCCGCGTGGATCTCGTCATTCAGGACGACCAGCACCCCGGCTCCACGCAGTTGCGGGTCGGCTGCCGCGATAACGGCCGCGTACAGGTTGGCCGGTCCGTCAGGCCCGGCCATGGCGGGATTGCGCATGGCACCGGTAACGACGACCGGCTGGTTGTGACCATGGCGGAGGTCGAGGAAGAACGCCGTCTCCTCAATAGTGTCGGTGCCCTGTGTGATCACGATCCCGTCGACATCGCCGCCGTCGAGGACCTTGTCGATCTCCGTGCCGAGCTCCGTAAGGTCGTCGAAGGTGAGCGAGGCACCGGGCACCCGGCGGAAGTCGTGCACGCGCAGCTCAATGCCGTGACCATCCAGGCCAGGGACAGCGGCCAGAAGGTCGTGGGCGGAGAGAGCCGGCACGACTCCTCCGGTCGCCGGGTCGGTGGTCATAGCGATGGTGCCGCCGAGAGAGTAGACAGCCACCGTTCGTGTCACGCCTGCCATAGCCCCAATTTCCGATCCACGCAGCCTGGTTGGATCTCGACCTCAGAGATCTTTCCGTGCAGGCTATCGGGTCGCTCCCACAGGGTCACCGGCCTCGGACCGCAACTCGGCCGCCACGTACGCGCAGGCCCTGTCCAAGGCATCAAGGCTGAGATGGCGGCTTCGTGGCCTGGCGAGGCCGGTGGTTCCCACAGCGGCAAGCTGTCCGCAGCGGTGAGTCAACCAAGCTCGCTCAAGGCCGAGGTAGTCCGAAGTCGCCGCCAAGCGCTCCCCGGAGGTCGATCCCATCGTGACGCTATGTGCTCGCGCGTGGCCCGTGATGCCCGCGAAGGCCCGCAGGGAACGGGCCCCGGAAGTCAGAGCGGTCTGGGGCGCGGATTCAGCGCGTACCCAGGTCGCTATGGCGGCCCGGTGACCAGGAACGAGCGCGAAGCCCTCTGTTTGCTGGAGGTCCGTCTCATCGGTCACCCAGGTCGTGATGCCGTACGACTCCATCAGCGCGATCGCGAGGAACAGCAACACGCGCTCGTACATGGGCGAGGCGGCGACCTCTTGGTGGGGAACGCAGAAGGCTCGTCCAACGCCGTCGTGTGCTCGCGCGGGAGCCATCAACTCAAGATAGCGGTGTTTGTGCTCGAAGAGCAGCCAGGTCGCGGCTTCCTCCCCTCGCTGTTCGCGGGTCCAGAAGACCGGATCGCCGGCCAGCTGGTCGCGCTGGTCGAGGATGAACCGGGCGCATGCCCGCGAGCCGACGAGCATCTGGGAGCCGTCGGTGAGGCCATCAAGAGTGACCGACTGACGGCCTACTCCTGACAAGTCCTGTGATGGAAGGTCCAGTTCTCCGTAAAGTGCTGCGTCGTCGCCAAGGATGGCGGAGTCGAACCCTGCCGCAGCCCAGAGGATCCCCAAGGTGAAGTCGTCGAACTCGTAGGCCATGGGAATGGCGAAGGGCCTTCCGGCTTCGTCACGGACGCCCCCGCGCACGTCCGTGACGAAGTACCGCTCTGTCCCGTCTCCGCTGTGGTGCACGGCGAGCAGGGCCCTGAGCAGCATCCGACTCCATGCCTCGGCCTCCCCGCTCGACGCGAGAAGCAGAGCGTCGCCCTGTAAGGAGGCGACTGGCCCTGTCAGCGTGGGAAGCGCCGTAGGCGGCAGGTTCCGCCCGGCGGGCAGAAGGAGCTGCCCGTGTCCGTCAGGAAGCGTCAGGTGGTTGCCCAAGCTGTCCGCCATCGACGACGGCCGGTCGACGTCGGGTAACGGTCCCAGGAGGCCGTCAGGCACTCCAAGGGCCTCGCTCCACTGTGCGAGCTGGCGACGGTCGCGGATCTTCTTCCGGCCGCGCTCCAGCCGGCTCACTTCGGCTTGGTCGATGTTGACGAGCCGGGCGACCGCTGCCTGTGAGAGGCCGGTGTGTTGCCGGAAGAGCCGCACGACCACACCGAGATCCCAGGCACGGATCGCCGCCACGACTGCGGGTTCCACCCAGAACTCACGTCCGACCCGGGGTACTACACCGCCCCTCTGGCAGGGCCCACACCGCGGTCCTACGTTGAATCGGCTGAGCGTCGCACGGCACACCGAACAGTGCCGCTCCACCCCGCGAGCCATCCCGGTCTCACCCCTAGGTGATCAGGCGTATCCCCCAGCTGCCGAACGTTTCACAGGACTACTTTGCCGCGCCGGCCGATCACCCAAACACGGCAGCGGAAGCTCGGTGGCAAGGTGGCCGGTCCCTAGAAAGCCCCTCTTCGGGTTCCTGAACGGACCCCTCAACTGCGCTCCGAGTCCGCGCAGTTGGTTTGCCGCCCCTAGCACAACATGCTGATCCGTCAACTCTCCTCGCTCCGGAAACCTGTGGACAACCTGTCCGCTCACGATGTGTGCGAACTGGAAGGGTCTCCACCACGAGATGCCGGTCATCCGAGCCCCCGACCTGACCGGTCGGTGCAGCCGCGCGGGGCCCGCCGAGTCTCCGCGATCAACTGCACGGCGGGTGCCAACCGGCCTTGGGACAGTCCCGAGGGATTCCCGGCACTCGTTCCAAGACCGCTTCCGCCAGACGAGAGGAGTTCAGCGTGACCGCTGTCCAGACCCCCGAGAGGACCGAGCTGGGCAAGTTCTTCCAGGTCTCGGTTCGGCAGTTCGACGCTGGCCAGGTCGCGCCCGAGATGTTCTCGGCCGCCATCGACGCCGAGTGGCACCAGCTCCTGGACAAGCCCGAGTACGCGGAGTTCTGCGCGCAGAGCGCCGGCCGGCTGATCAACCACGTGGAGAACACCGGCTACGGCCGGATCTCCTGGGTCGACGCCTACGTGGAGATGTTCGGCCCGCTGCCCGAGGTGTGGTTCACCGGCGCGGACGGGGTGCTCGACGAGCGGGCCATGGCGCGCTACCGCGAGACCGGCGAGGTGTGGGCGGAGTGGGACTGCAGCCCCATCCCGGGCGACGGCGGCGACGTCGCACCGAAGATCTCGGCACTCGCGGCCGGATGACGACCGGCCCTCTGACCGGAGCGTCCTGGTCCCGTGCCAGGGCGCTCCGCCTGGTCGAGCCACGTACCACGGCTCCGCGGACCGTGGACATCACGGGCTACCTCGACCGTGTGTCCGCGCACTGCCCCTACCTCGCGCCTTCCCTTCGACACGGTCTGACGGCCTGGACGGTGTACGAGATCGCAAGCAGCGATCCCGAGTCCGTGGAAGCTGGTCTGTTCCATGCGGGAGTGCAGGCCGCGGAGTGGGTTCGTCCACTCGCGGCTCGCCCAAGAGGCGCTCTCGTCTGTGAGAACGTCGTCATCCTGGGGGACGTCCAAGGAGTCGAACACCGTGAGTTGATGGCGTGGCCGCACTGGGCACTGAAGAACCTGTACGGCCCTGTCGGTGTCATGTTCGGGAAGTTCCAGGGAGGCGAGCAGCGGCTCGACAGATCAAGCCGCCCGATCCCGCCTCCCCCGTGTTCGTTCCTCCCTGTTCGCCCCGCCGTGAGAGCCCGCGACCCGCAGTTTCTGAAGGACACCCCTGATCTCGCGGATGCCCTCTCGGTCGCGGTAGACGATGGGAGCGATGTCCTCGAGCGAATCTCACACGATTGGCAGGCGGTAAAGGCATGGTCGCGTTCCCTCCCTGTCCCCCCGAAGCCCTCGCAGCCGCGGAAGCCGCCTGCGGCGGCACTGTCGACCTGAAGGAGCTGACCAACCGGCGTGGCTCCGCGGTCTGGAAGGCCGCCGGCCCCGAGGGCACGGTCGCGGTGAAAATCGGATACGACGACAATGTGGCCGCCACGCTGCGAGAGGCAACCACCCTGGTGGCCATGGGCGTTGCCGAATACGAGGCGGTCTCCGGTTCGTACGACGGCGGCTCGTGGCTCGTCACGCCCTGGTTCACCGGCCCCTCCACCTGGGCGGTCTTCACCCCCGCTCGCGAGGGCACAGGCGGGCGTGAGGCCGCTCTCCGAGGTGGCGCTGACCTGTGCCGGTCAGTCGCCGACCTGCACGCCTCCGGATGGATCCACGCCGACCTCCAGCCTTCCCACGGCATCCACACCCCGGCGGGCGTCCGCCTGATCGACTTCGCCTGGTCCTGGCACGAGGGCGAGGAGCCGGTCAGCGGCTTCAGCGGTGGCATCGTGCATCTCATGGCACCGGAACTCGCTGCCGCCGTCGCACGCGGAGACGGTCCGGTGACACCGACGCGCGCCAGCGACACGTACGCCCTCGCCGGTGTCCTGTGGACGTGCGCCTCGGGGAGCTGGCCACTCGACTACAAGGCCGCGGGTATCGACCGGAAGGCCGCGGGCCCGGACGGGGTTCGAGACGCGATCGCCACTGGCCGTCTGCCCTTCGCACCCGCAGTGTGGCCCGAGCTCCAGGACGCCCTCCGGCCCGCGCTCGCTGCCGTACCCGAGGACAGGCCCACGGCCAGCGAACTGGCGGAGCTCCTGCTCAAGGTTGAGCCGTGATCTCGCTCCGCGAGGTGACCCTGACCGACGCACCCGCTGTCCGCCGCATCTACAGCGCCGCTTCCGTGAGGTACCTGCCGCGAGCGCCCCTGACCGCTGAGAACGCTACCTCTTGGGTGACCGATCGCATCGCCGAACGTCGTGCGACGCCACGGATGCTGTACTGCTTCGGCATCGATCACGCTGACGACCTGGTCGGCGTGATCAAGCTACGCCCCGCCCGTACCTCGGCGGCGCTCAGCTACATCCTTCGAGACAACGCATGGGGTCACGGGTACGCCACCACGGCGGTGGCGCTCGTGCTCGACTTCGCCTCCACCACGCTCGGCCTGGCCTCCGTTGACGCCAAGCACCACCCCGACAACAACGCTTCCGGGCGGGTGCTGATCAAGTCCGGATTCACCTGCACCGGCCGCTCCGCGGAGGCCATCACGTACATGAGGAACCTCGCCCCGGGGCCAGGAGCACGGTCCGCATGCGCGAACGCCTGTCGGACGGGGCGACGACAGCACGCTCATAAACACTCATAAGCAGGAGGGCTGTTCACCGTCATTGTGGAGTGCGGGCCAACCGCGCGTGCTCCGCATCTCGCGGTGGCTCCCCATGGAGGTGAAGCCGTGCGTAGGCAAGGGACCACGTCTGGCAAGGGCCAGATGATGACCTTGACGCTCAACACCAGGCAGTCCACAAGGACACCTCGGCTCCGGTGCTCTCTGGCTGCCGAACCGGTCGCTGCCAGCGTGGCACGCCGCAGCGTCCACCGCTGCTTCAGCGGCTGGCCGGGCCCAGACGCCGTCAAGGACGACGGCCCGGTCACAGGCCGAACTCGTCGCCGACGCCGATAGAACCACAGGGAACTCCGGCGCGACGGGGTGAAGCCTGGTAGGCCGACGACGATGTCGTCGTCGAAGTGATTGACCAGGCTGTCGCCGAACCCCGCTGAGGGACAACGGCGAAATCCGACCGGAGCCTGCTCCTGGTCGCGCTCACCGGGCACTGCGGCTGCACGCTGGCCCTGCCGACCGCCGCTGAGCTCGTCGTACTTCTTGCCACACCGGCTGTGTGGCACAGCCATGCCAACTTTCGTTCACATTGTGAGGAATGAGGCGCTATGAGTACCTCTTTACGGAGGCACGGCTCGGACTCGAACCGGGCCCCCTTCCGCCGCGTGGTCGTCACCGGCGGCTGTGGATTCGTCGGTTCACACCTGTGCGATCTGCTGCTCGACAGCGGTGTCGAGGTGGTGTGCGTGGACAACTTCCTTACGGGCACGAAGGACAACGTCGTGCACCGTCAGCTGGACGACCGGTTCGAGTTGATGGTCCACGACGTCACCGACCCGATCCCGATACCCGGGGAAGTCGATCTCGTACTCCACCTCGCCTCGCCGGCCTCCCCGCAGGACTACCTGCGTCTGCCGGTCCAGACGCTTCAGGCCGGTTCCCTGGGAACCTTCAGCGCCCTGGAGTTGGCCAGAGAGAAGAAGGCCCGCTTCGTACTCGCCTCCACCTCCGAGGTGTACGGCGACCCGCTGGAGCACCCTCAGCGGGAGTCCTACTGGGGCAACGTCAACCCGGTGGGGCCCCGCAGCGTGTACGACGAGGCGAAGAGGTTCGCGGAGGCGGCGACCACCGCCTACCGCACCGAGCACGGTGTCGACACCGCGATCGTGCGGATCTTCAACACGTTCGGGCCACGGATGCGCGCGGAGGACGGGCGAGCGGTACCGAACTTCATCCGCCAGGCGCTGGCGGGCGAGCCACTGACCGTCACCGGCGACGGCTCGCAGACGCGGTCCATGTGCTACGTCGGCGACACGGTCCGGGGCATCCTCGCCGTCGCCGCGGGCAGCCACCCCGGCCCCGTCAACCTGGGCAATCCCGCCGAGACCACGGTCTTGGAACTCGCACACCTGGTGCGTGAACTGACTGGCTCCGCCGCGCCCGTCGAGTTCGTCGACCGCCCGGTCGACGACCCGGAGCGCCGCAGACCCGACATCGCCCTCGCCTGGGAGCAGTTCGGCTGGAAGCCGGAGACCGATCCCCGCAAGGGCCTGAGCACCACCATCGACTGGTTCACCGCGCAGCTCAACGGCACCGCAGCGAGGGAACGATGACACGACACGCACCGCGAAAGACGGAATCCGCCGAGGCCCTGTCGCACAGGCAGCAACTCAGCGACGGGTTTCTCCAGGACTTCCGCGCGGACGGCTACGCGGTCTTATCCCAGAAGATCGCGGGAGAGTCCCTCGAAGCCCTCCGCACGGAGGCTGATGCCCTGATCCGGCGCTTCACCCAGGACGGGTTCCGCTCAGACGACTACTGGCACTTCACACCCGCAGGCACGGACGCGCCCGTTCTCTACCGCATCCACAACCTGGAGAACCAAGGCTCCCCGGCGGCGACACGCCTCTACGCCGACGACGGCCCGCTGCACCCGATGGCCGTCGCCATCCTCGGCGGGCCCGTACGCGCCACCGCCTGCGCAATGATCGTCAAACTGCCGGGAGTGGCCGCCCCCGTGCCCTGGCACCGAGACCGGACCAATGTTCCTCCGCACACCGTGTGCAACCTCAGCGTCTTCCTCGACGACTCCGACGTAGGCAACGGATGCCTCGAATTCGTTCCTGGCTCCCACCTGACGCCCGACGCGGAAGAGGCCGAGGCGCTCCAGGCGCGGGGCCCGGTCCGCGCCCTCCCGCTCTCGGCCGGTGACATCGCCGTACACGACGTCCGCATCGCCCACGCCTCGCGCCGCAACACCTCCCCGAGGATCCGCCGCAGCATCGTCATCGAATTCGCCCCCGCCGACCAGGAGCTGCCGTGACCACCCCCAAGCCCACGGCCGAGAGTCCCAGAGTGCGGGTGGCCACCATCACGGTGGGCACCAACGAGATCCGCTGGCTGGAGCCTTGCTTCGCCACCCTCCTGGACAGCGACGTCCTCAGGATCGACCTGACGGTCTGGTACGTCGACAACGACTCCCACGACGGCAGCACGGCCTTCGTCAAGGACCGTTTTCCCGAGGTGCGGGTCATCCAGAACGAGAGCAACGTCGGCTTCGCCCGCGCCAACAACATCGGGATGCGCGCGGCCCTCGCCGACGGCGCCGACTACGTCTTCCTCGTCAATCCGGACACCCAGACCCCGAAGTCGCTGGTGCGCGACCTGGCCGAGTTCATGGAGACCTGGACCGACTACGGCGTGGTCGGCCCCATGCAGTACGAGTACGACGAGACGGGCAGCACCGCTCTGGGCGCGTACAACGACTGGTCGAAGTCCGCTCTGCGCTGGGGCGAGCAGCACGCCTTCGTCGGCGACTGGCCGAACCACCCCTCGCCGGCCAGCCCACCCGAAGGCCGAGCCCCGAACACCCTGGAGCACGCGTACGTCCAGGGCTCCGCATTCTTCGTACGTGCCGCGCTGCTGCGCACCGTCGGACTCCTCGACGAGGTCTTCCACACGTACTACGAGGAGACCGACCTGTGCCGCCGCGTCCGCTGGGCCGGATGGCGCGTCGCGCTCCTGCTGGACGTCGGCATACAGCACTTCGGCGGTGGAGGTACGGCTGGCAGCAGCTACCGGCGCATCCAGATGCGCCGCAACCGCTACTACTACCTCCTCACCGACATCGACTGGCGCCCGCTGCCCATGCTGCGACTGGCGACCCGGTGGCTGAGGGACGATCTGCGCGGACGTGGCGTGGGCGGAGTGACCACCTGGTGGCGTGGGACCTGGGAAACCGCGAAAGCCGTGTGCTGGCTCGTGCGCCGCGCACCTCTGATCCGGGCCCGGCGACGTGCCCACCGTCGGCTCGGCTCGCCGACGGGCAGTCGTGCGCGACTGTGGGCAAGGAGCGAGCGATGACCAGACCCCGGATTCTGTTCGCCGGCGTCTTCCACTGGAACGCGGGCTCCAGCCACATGATCGCCGAGTACGCCCGGGTCGCCTCGGCATCCGGATGCGAGGTCGGCGTCTCAAGCCAACTATCGCGCTTGGACGGCACGGTGAACGGCCACCTGCCGCTCGTGGACGACATCAGCTGGGCCACCCACCTGGTCCTCGTCTTCGAGAGCAGGCAGTTCCTCTCGACCCAGCAGCGGGAACTCTGCGAGGCCGTGCCGCGGCAGCGGCGCATCATCGTCGATCCCGACGGCCACTGGGGCCCGTACGTCACCGCCGGCGCGGACGACAACGCGGGTGCGGAAACCATCGAGTCCTGGCACAAGCTGTATGCCGACCTCAGCGATCTGATCCTGCAGCCGCGCATGAATGAACTTCCCGACGGGGCCGAGTTCTTCAGCTACTTCGGAATGCCGGACATCCACCGGCTCGCCAGCGACCTCCCGCCCCCGCGGGCACTGCCGTACGAGCTGCAGTACGTCGGCGCGAACTGGTGGCGCTGGAACGAGATGACCAGCCTCATCCGGGCCGCAGCCGCCGCCCAGCCGCCGATCCAACGCATCCGCGTGTGCGGACGCTGGTGGACCGGCGCTCCGCACTCCGACCACCAGACGGCCACTACCAACGTGTCCGGCTGGATGCGGGATCACCGTGTCGAGGTGGCGCCACCCGTTCCGTTCGGGCACGTGGTCTCCACCATGTCCCAGGCGGCGATCACGCCGGTGCTGGCCCGTCCGCTGCTCGCGCGGATGGAGCTGCTGACCCCCCGCATGTTCGAGACCCTGGCCTCGGGCAGCATCCCCGCGCTCGGGCCGGATCTGGGCTACCTGTCCTCGCTCTACGGCGACGACGTGGAGATGTTCCTGCTCGACGGCGATCCGGCCGACAGCCTCGCCCGGATGGTCCGTGAGCCGATCCGGTACCGCGAGCGGCTGGCGACCATCCAGCGCCGAGTACACGAACGCTTCAACTACCGCGCAGTTCTGGCGGAACTCATCCGGTTCACCCGATGATCCCTGAGAGGTCTGCTGTGTCCAACGTCCTGATCACCGGCATCACCAGCTGTGAGAGCCGCGGCGTCGAGGCCCTGGCCCGCTCCATCATCGAGCAGCTGAACACCGAAGGCCCCGGGGGAGGCGACAACGTCACCGTCCTCACCCAGACCCCGGTGCTCGACGCGGAATCCCTGGCCCCCGTCGGCCCCCGTTGCGTGGCCGACCCGTTCGTCGTCTCCCGCTCCTGGCAGCAGATGCGCCCCCCGGAGAGCCTCGCCGAACTGGCCGAACGCCGCGAACAGCTCCTCGCCGAAACAGATCTGGTCATCGCCACCGGGGGCGACCTGCACACCTCGGACTACGGCGTCTCCACGCCGTACCTCCGCACCCTCACAGCCGCGCAACAGCGGGACATCCCAACGGTCATGATCGGCCAGTCCGTCGGCCCCTTCAACGACCCGGCCGATGCCGAGGCATGGCTCACGGTCGCCACCCGGTGCGATCTCCTCACCGTCCGGGAGAGCGTCTCCCTCGACTACCTCGTGGGCAAGCTCGGCCTTCCCGAACATCGTGTGCGACTGTCCTCCGACCCCGCCTTCCTGCTGCCGACAGCCGCCAGCGAGCGAATAGCGGCCGTGCTCAGGCCGCTGGGACTCGCCCCCGAAGACCCATACCTCTGCCTCGCCCCCAGCCAGGGCATCACCCGCTTCAGCACCCTGGAGGAGTCCCAGCACGCGGCAGCACTAACGCGACTCGCCACCTCCCTCGTCCGCACCCGGAAGATGCCGGTCGTCCTCGTCCCGCACTGTCACGACTCCCGCCCGCACAACGACGACCGCATCCTCGCCACCCGTATCGCCGAAGTCGCCGGCCTGCCCGAGGTCATGGCGCTGCCCGGCGCGCTGACGGCATCCGACTACAGGGGCGTGCTGTCACAGGCCGAACTCGTCATCTCCGAGCGCCTGCACGCCGCGATCGGCGCACTGTCCGGCGGCGCCCCGGCCATCGCGATCGGCCACTCGCACAAGTTCAACGGGGTGCTCGCCGAAACCTATGGCCCCACGGTCGACATCGACGGCATCCACGCGGACGTCCGCGCCTTCGCCCAGGACGCCACCGTCACCGACCGGCTCGTCAACGACACCGACGCGACCGCGCTGCGCACCACCCTGCGTCAGCGGCTCCCGCTGATCACAGACCGCGCCCGCAGCGACTTCGCTCAGATCAACAAGCTCCTCGGCGCCTGAACCACCAGTCGCATAGGCGGTCCGCCTGCCCGCACCGCATCGCGCACGACCCGCTGCGGCCCAGTCCAGGGCCGCAGCGGAACCCACTCACGCCAAGGGAGACACACCATGCCCACACATCTGGTGACCGGCGGCGCCGGCTTCATCGGGTCCCACCTTGCCGCGTCCTTGATCGAGCGCGGCGACGACGTCGTCATCCTGGACAACCTCGACGGCGGCAAGACCGAGAACGTGCCCGACGGCGCGACCCTCGCCGTCGGCTCGGTCGCCGACCAGGCCACGGTCGCCGAACTCTTCGCCTCGTACCGCTTCGACGGTGTCTACCACCTGGCCGCCTTCGCCGCCGAAGGCATCAGTCACGCCGTCAAGCACCACAACTACTCCGTCAACCTGCTCGGCAGCATCAACCTGATCAACGCCTCGCTGGCCGCCAAGGTCAGGTTCTTCGGCTTCGCCTCGTCGGTCGCCGTGTACGGCCACGGACACGTCCCCATGCGCGAGGACGAGCGGCCCGTCCCCGCCGACAGCTACGGCAACGCGAAACTCACCGTGGAGCGCGAACTCGCCGTCACCATGCAGCTTCAGGGTCTGCCGTACTTCGCCCTGCGCATGCACAACGTCTACGGCGAGCGGCAGAACATGGGCGACCCGTACCGCAACGCCGTCGCCATCTTCCTCAACCAGATCATGCGCGACGAGCCGATCAGCGTGTACGGAGACGGCAGCCAGATCCGCGCCTTCACCTACGCCCCGGACATCGTCGGCACCTTCCTCGCCGCGGCCGACCAGCCGGCTGCCTGGGGCCAGGTCTTCAACGTCGGCTCCTCGCACACGAGCACCGTGCTGGACATGGCGCACGCCGTGCGCACCGCCATGGGCGTACCCGACCACCCCATCAAGCACCTGGCGGCACGCGACGAGGTCCACGCCGCGTACACCGACAACAGCCTCGCCCGTAGAACGCTCGGCGACTGGACCGATACCCCGCTCACCGACGGTCTGCGACGCACCGCGACCTGGGCCCGTGAGCACGGCCCCGTGGAACCCGTGACCTCCCTCAGCATCGAGAACGACACCGCGGACAAGCCCGAGTGGTTCACCTGGGCCGCCGGACGGGCGGCCACGTCGTGACGGGCCGCACCCTGGCCGTCGACGTCGGCGGCGTCCTCTACTACGACGAGCCCTTCGACCTCGCCTGGCTCCAGGGCGTCTGGGAGCTCACGCGCGCGGACGATCCCACCTTCACCATGGACGCCTTCCTCCAGGCCATGCGCGACTTCTACCAGGGCCGCGCGCCCGGATCACCCCCGCCCAGCCTGTTCCCGCCCAACGGCACGAAGAGCTGGCAGGGCGTCCGCGAACGCTGGACCTCGTTGGTCCAGCCCGTTCCCGGAGCCGTCGACACCCTCAGCCACCTCGCCGAGGAGTACGAGGTGTGCATCGTCGCCAACCAGCCCCCGGAATGCCTCGCCGCCCTGCGCACCCTCGGAATCGAGCAGCAAGTCCAACTCGTCGCGCTCGACTCCCTCGTCGGCTACGCCAAACCCGACCCCCGCCTCTTCAAGTGGGCCATGGACCGGCTGAGCTGGAAGCCCGAACACACCACGGTCATCGGCGACCGGCCCGACCACGACGCCGCTCCGGCACTCGCTCTCGGCTGCTCGGCAGCGATCGTCCACGTCGACAGCGGCTGGAGCGCGCCTGCTGGGGTCGCTCCCGAGATCGTGACCGCCTACCGAGAGCTGAAAATCCAACGCGTCCACACAACCGAGGGAAGCACGAGGCACTGGGCCATCGCCGCCCTCGGAGACCTGGCCGATGTGCTGCGGACCATCAGCCACCAAGAGCGCAGCCCACGCCCCCGCCAGGAGGCGCGCCCATGACCCTCGGCGCCGACTTACCTCTCACCATCGTCATCTGCAGCAACCGCCCCGACAGCCTGCCAGCAGCTGTCACCCGCACGGCCGCAACCATGGGCCCCAAAGACCGCCTCCTGGTCATCGCGGACATGCCCGCCCAGCACCTGCCCACGCTGCCCACAGACGCCTCGCCGCCTCCGTCCCGCATGCGCGTCATCTGTAACGAGGGGAACCAGGGGCTCGCCCACAGCCGCAACAAGGCCATGAAGGAGGCCACGACGCAGCACGTCGTCTTCCTCGACGACGACATCGTCCCCACGACCGAGGCGATGACTCGGATACGCGGGGCTCTGACCGCCGGCGCACACGTCACGGGGACGAGGATCACCGCCCACCTTCAAGGGAGCCGCCGCCCGTGGTTCCTCACCTCGGGACAACTGCATTACCTCGGCTCCCACGCGCCGGCCCAGCCAGCGTCGATCTGGGGCGGCAGTTTCGCCATCGACGTCGAGCACGCCCGCTTGCTGGGAGTCGGCTTCGACGAGCGCCTCGGCCGGATCGGCGGCTCCCTCATCTCCGCCGAGGACACCACCTTCGTTCGGGAGATGACCGCGCGCGGTGCCATCGCGACGATCCTGCACGACGCAGAGGTGCAACACCTCATCCCCGCCCATCGGCTGACCCTGTCCTACCTGCTACGCCGTGCCTTCTGGCAGGGCCGCAGCGAAGCACGGCGTAACGACGCGCGGCGAGGCGTGGGCAAGGAATGGAGCCGCAACCGCTCGGGAGACGGCACCCGTCCGGTGCGGGCCGCCCTCGCCCTGCTCTACACCGCCAGCGTGCTTCTCGGAGTGTGCCGGGAGGCCATCACACGGAGCCGGACCAGCGCCGCCGACGCCGAGACCAGGAGCGACCGATGAAGGTAGCCATGGTCATTCCGCCGTACCGGTACGGTGCCGACCCCAGCCAGTGGATCACTGTGCCGCCCCAAGGCTACGGCGGCATCCAGTGGGTCGTCGCCACGCTCATGGACGGACTGCTGGAGGCCGGGTGCGAGATCCTCCTCCTCGGAGCTCCAGGAAGCCCGGTCCAGGAGGGCGTCACGGTGTCCGACGCAGTGGAGACGGCCGAGATCCACGCCGCCATCGAAGCCTTCGGCCCGGACATCGTCCACGACCACTCGAACACCGCCGCACTGCCAGCCAACAACCACAGACCCACGGTGAGCACACACCACCTCAACAGCGTGCCGGAGCTCCAGACCAACGGCATCTACCTCTCCCGCGCGCAACGCACTGCCGCAGGGTCCGTCTCCGCCCCGGTGATCCGGCTACCGGTCAACCCCGCGCGCTGTCAGTTCCAGGAGGCGAAGGACGACTATCTCCTCTTCCTGGGCCGGGTCTCCGCGCACAAGGGCGTGCGCGAGGCAGCGGCGTTCGCGCACGCCGCCGGCGTGCCGCTGACGGTCGCCGGACCGGCCTGGGAGAAGGACTACCTGGACGCGCTGCTGGCCGACTTCCCGCACACCGTCCGCTATGTGGGCGAGGTCGGCGGCAGCGCCCGTACCCGACTGATCGCACGCGCCCGAGCGCAACTCGTGCTGTCCCAGCCGTGGGGAGGACCGTTCGGCGGACGATGGATCGAGCCCGGCGCCACCGTGGTCTCGGAGGCCGCCGCCAGCGGCACCCCGGTGATCGCCACGGACAACGGATGCCTGCCGGAGATCATCCCCGGTGTCGGAACGGTGCTGCCGATCGGGCGGGAGATCACACCCGGCGACGCGAAGGGGGTGCTGGCCTCGCTGCCCACGGCCCAGGTCGTGCGCGAAACAGCGGTGGACCGATGGGGCCACCACACCATCGCCCGCCAGTACCTGGCGGTCTACAAGAGAGCGGTCAGCGGCGAGGTCTGGACGTGACCTCGGAAGGTCACGCCGTGCGCTGCTTCGCCAGACGCTGACGGCGCGCTTCGTAGAGAATGACGGAGGCGGCGTTCGACGCGTTCAGGGAGCTGGCCGAGCCCGTCATCGGAATGCTGATCACGTGGTCACAGAGCTCTCGCCAGGCGGTGCTGAGGCCGGCGGTCTCATTGCCGATGAGCAGCAGGACCGGTTGGGTCAGATCGAATTCCGAAACCTCGGCATCGCCGTCCTCGTCCGTGCCGACGACGGCAACCGGCCGCCCCTGAGCGCGCTCCTTCTCCAGCCACTCCATGACCTCGTGGTGCGACTGGCTCCGCACCACGGGCACGGCGAAGAAGGAACCTGTGGAGGCACGTACCGACTTGGGGTCGTACGGGTCCGCCGCGTGCCCAGTCACGATGAGCCCACTTGCGCCGAAGGCGTCGGCCGATCGCACGATACTTCCGATGTTGCCGGGCTGCGTCGGTCGGTCGAAGACCAGGCCGAGGAAGTCGTCGCGAACCTTGATCCGCGACAGGCTGTCCGGCGCCATCTCGACCACTGCCAGGACTTCCGCCGCCCCGTCAGCCTTCTCGCTCAGCTCGCCGAGCAACTGCGGCGCCATCGCGACGCGCTCGGCGCCGACACCGCGCAGTAGATCCTCGGCCCATCGGGAGAGCGGGCGGCTCGCGTCATAGAGCAGGGACCGAATGGTCCAGCCGTGCTCCACAGCCATCGTGATCGGCCGTACGCCCTGAACCAGGAACTCCTTGGCACGCCCTCGCTTGGTGCGGTTGTTGAGCAGCGTCTGCAGCTGCTGGAAACGGGCATTGCGGGTCGTGATCCGCTGTACTGCCACCCGTCCTCCAAGCCGAAGATGATCGTTGCGAACCCGGTCGTCCCAGGCGGAACACGGCACCGGGCACCCAGCAGGTTACACGGGTCTGGATCGTGACCGTGCGTGTCCATCCGTTGTGCAGGCGTCTCGGCTTTGGGCGGCAACACACACGTGATCGCCCTGTTGGCAACGGCTACGACCTCGCTGGGAACGGCCTTCCAACGCGCTCCTCTACGACCGGACCATCCCTCAATCCGCCTGCAGTTCGGCCAGGAGCCGTTTCGTCTCCTGCTGGGCGAGCGCCAGCCGGGAGTCATCCGGGTCAGTGTGGGGGCCCACGATCGTGGTGCAGAAGAACAGCGCCATCAGCTTTCCGTCCCGGCTTTCCAAGTCCTGGTGCCGCTCACGGCGTACACGCGCGGCCAGTTCCGGGATGGCAAGCGAGTTCCCCCACAGCCAGGCAGAGTCCAGCCCGCGGGGAGCCATCCCCCAGTCTTCCCAGTCGAACAGGCAGAACTGCGGGGCTGTCACGTTCGCCCAAGTGAGATCCGCGTGCGCCGGCGCCCAGTTCCGGATCGTCGTATCGCGGACGCTCGGGAACACCGCTTGGATGGACTCCGTGACCCCGGCTTGGGTGACGGTCACGGTGTCCGACGTAGCGACGCGCGTCGTGTGGTGGGCGGCAAGCGCATCGAGCGAGGCGTTCAGCGCCGCCCACCACTCATCCGAAAGTGCCAATGCCGTACCCGCATTCACAGGGGCCCCGGGGAGAAGCTCGGTCTCATCAGCCCGCCACATCACCGCCTCAGCAGCGTCACTCCAGACGACGCCTCCGAACCAAGCGGGCTTCTCGATCCCATCCAGCAATGCGGCGCACTCGGCACCGTTCCAACCCTGGCCCTCGATCTTGTCGAACGGGCGGCGCTCGATCCGAACCCAGGTCTCGCGGTCCGTACGCACGCCGACCGTCCGGCGCTTACGCACCATCGTGTTCCGGTCGAAACGGATCTGAAGAGAACGCTCCACTCTCTCAAGTACCGTGTCGACGTGCTGGACCCGTAAGTCTACGGGAGTGGCGGTGGACAACGGGGCTGTCATACGGCTCCTCGGCTGTAGTACCGAGACGTTAGCAATGGGCCTGCCCGCCTACACCGACCATTCCCGCTCAGATCAACGGGTAGGCAGCAACCGCCGGGGCGTCGCGGTGCGTGAGGTGGTGATGCTGATTCGTTTGCCCGAAATATGTCGGGACCCAGCCCTACAATCGGCCGGGATGTCGAGTCCGGTCGAGGGGGCTGCACGAAGTGTCGCTGAGCGATGAGTCCGAAGAGATCGTCGTCTGTGTGGCGGAGGACCGAGCCGTCGTGATCGGTGCCCCGTCCGAGATGAAGCGTTCACGTTGGGGGCGCTGGGTTGCCGACCTCACCTCCGGCGAATGGGCGGCTCTCGTGCGGACACTGGACCCTGCGGTCCGGTCCTTCATTGAGTCTCAGCGTCTGACCGCCCATCTGGTCGAACTCGACCAGACCTCTCGCGAGGTGATGAAGGTCGGCAAGGTGATCACCGAGGGAGGGGGGTGGATCCAGAGCTCTATCCGTAACGACCGAGGCCGAGTGACGCGTCTGATGCGTATCCGTCCCGCCACGGGTGTGGCCGCCATGTCAGGTGGGGCGGCCATCCTGGGTGCCATCGCGGCTCAAGCTCAGACGGCCGAGATGGCCCGGGATATCAAGGCCATCCGGCAGGGGCTGGACGAGATCCGCGAGCACCTGCAGACCGACCGGACCGGTGCTGTTGAGAATGCCGTGGAGCAGGTCGAGGATCTGGTCGCTCGGCTACGTGCTCACGGCGAGCGCGGCGTCGAGGCGAGCGATTTCTCGGTCACGCGGAACAGTCTGGGTGATGCGAGGCACAAGTGCCTTCGCCATCTCCAGGATGCGGTCACGAGGCTGGAGAACGCCGAGCAGAGGTCCCCACGCAAGGCGGAGAAGAGCCTGAGTAAGGCGGCGGTGGAAGAGGCGATGCTGTACCTCGACCTGATGGCGAAGTGCTACGCGGCTACGGTCCAGTTCGGACTCGCCGAGATCGCCTTCGAGTATCACAAGGAGAAGCCTGACGTCGCCAGGACCCTGGGCGAGCGCATCACTCAGTCCACCGCCGAGCTCCGTGCTGAAATCGAGGACGTTCATGGCCGGCTCGGCCAGTTTGACGAGAGCGTCCGTGCCCAGTTCCGGCCCGCGTCGAAGAACATGGACTCGCCGTCTTCGGTGGCAGACGCAGTAATCGCGACAACTGCGTCTGCCACCGCGAAGGCGCTGGCAGGAAGGTCCGTGACCCTAGGTCGACTTCGTGGAACCTCGGTCTCGCTCCCCGCGACTTCAATCGCCGTTGGTGCTGGCGTACTGCTCCTCAGCATTGGAGGCGTCGACGCCGTGGCTCAGTCCCGTGCGGTGAAGAAGCTGGACGAACGCCTCGGACGGCTCGCGGAAGCCAGCGGCAGAAGCTCCCAAACCCTCGACCAAGCGGCACCGAGCCTTGAAGTGCTCCGAACCCTGACCGAAGAGCTTGCCGGACCCGACAAGTGATCCGCTTCGGATCACAGCCTCAGGCAGCCTGACGTTGCTTCCCAGCAGTTGCTGCGCCGAACGACAACCGCGAGTCGGCCGGCAAGGCCATACGAGCGTCACACTCGGTTCGTCGGACGGCACCGTCACCCGCGTGAGGTGAAGGCGGTGCATCCGCACGGTAGTCGCCGGTGTCCTCGGCCGATGGCTCCGGCGTGATCTCGAACCATGTCGTCTTGCCCAGGGGTTCCGGTTGGGTCCCCCAGGCATCCGCCAAGGCGCTCACGAGCAGGAGGCCCCGACCGCTCTCGTCGTTCGGCCCGGCCTCAACAGTTCTTGGCAACGATGCATCCGTGTCCGTGACTTCGACACGAAGCCGTTCATCGGTCTGCGTCACAGAGACGTCGCACGGAGCATCCGTGTACAGGACAGCGTTAGCGATCACCTCGCCAGCGAGCAACTCGACGGTCTCCAGTGTCTGGTCCGACAGCGGAAGGTCCAGATCACGGGCCAGCGAGACAACTTGGCGGCGTGCGGCAGGGACAGCGTCGACAGCAGCCGCAACCGTGAATCCGTACGTCGGACGTTCGGGACTACGACGCGCCATGACGACAACCTCACCTGGTAGTGGCCTCAGTGAAAAAGAAGCCTTCCACCCGACAAGAGCTGTGTGAGGACAGTCTGTCCGTAGGCTGGCCCGGCAAGATGCCTTGACACTTCGGCGAGTTGTGGTAAGCAGATCGGCTTCCGTTGAAGCCGGAAACCGTTGAAGCCGGAAACACCAGGAGACGCACGTCGCGTAAACCGTACCCCTCCGCACCTCACATCAGACCTCCCCGCTGCCGGTCATGTCGGCGGGTCGGAGTCAGCTTGGCTGTCCGGCGAGCTGCTTAATCAGGAACCGTGCAGGGTCGGCAACCTCGTGTCGCAAGCCGTTGTCGTCGATGTAGTGGTAGCGGTCGAGGTAGCGGCAGCCAGTCTCCTGGTAGCCGAGGCGGAGGTAGAGCGCGGCTGCTCGGTGGTTCAGGTCGTCCACGCCCAGGCCGATCTACTGGTGGCCACTGCGGCGGGCCTGCGTCTCCACTGCGCGGATGATGGCCGTTCCGATGCCCTGGGATCGCAGCTGCGGCGGCCAGACTCCCAGACCGTTCAGCTCGGGGCATCTGGGGAAGCGGTCGCGTACTTCGGGTGCTGTGCACCCTTGCCACAGAACCTGAGCCGTCCCGACGGGGATTCCATCGGACCAGGCAACCAGGAAGGTGCTCAGTCCTTGCTGTTGCTTTTCGAACCGCATCGCGTGGCGTCGGGTCTGTCCGGGCGAGGGCATGTGCCTCTCCAGGAGTTCAAGATCTTCTTCCTTGCAGTGTCGTATGTCCATGAGCTACTTCCTCATCGGTCGGCGACCGTCTCGTCCTGCAGCATCGCGTCGAACATCGCATCTTCGGGACGCATCTGGACCACCCCGGAGACAAGCTCCGGATGAGCCGACCCGACCAGGGCTACCCTGCGCTGATGCATCACTCCAGACCATCCCTTCTGGGGCAGATCATGCATCAGACGGGATCATCTCGAACCGACAATCTCGGTGGTGTTGCGGCATGCGGCTGCCCCATTGTGGCTGCATGGTGAACATCATCACCCCGCGTCCCAGGTACGGCTCCACCGCATTACGTCCCGACTGGGAGGAGCTGCCCCAGCATGTCCATCACCTGATCTCACGGCATCTGGGTGGAGAGGTGACCGCCGAGCCGAGTGCCGGAAGCGGGTTCACCCGCGGCTTCGCCGCCGTGGTCCACGGAACAGCCGGCACCCAGTTCGTCAAAGCGGTGAGCAGCGTGGACTCCGGTGTGATCGCTGACTGCTACCGGCGAGAGGCGGAAATCAACCGGGCGCTGCCCGAGGCGGTGCCGGCGCCACGACTGCTCTGGAGCGAGGAGCGGGACGGGTGGGTGGTGTTGGGGTTCGAGGCCGTGGAGGGCGGTCGGATGCCCGAGGAGCCGTGGCGGCTGACTGAGCTGACCGCCAGCCTGGACGCCTACGCGACTGTGGCCGAGGTGCTCGCGTCGCCGTCGGCGTCGATGCTGAAACTTGGTCTCAAGCACGTCGAGGCCAGTGGAGACTTCGATGACTGGCGGGCCCTGGCCGGTGGCACCATCAAGGTGGATCTCCTGCCCGCGTGGGTACCGCTGGAGTTGCTTGACGCGCTGGCCGAACTGGAGAGCAATTGGAAGCCAGCCGTCTCCGGTCACGCGGTACTGCACTACGACCTGCGCCAGGACAACGTGCTGATCGACGCACACTCAGCAGCATGGATTTGTGACTGGAACTGGCCCTGTTTGGGGTCCAGTTGGTTCGATCTGGTACCGCTGCTGACCACCGCGCACGCAGACGGCCATGACGGGTCAGCCCTGTTCGCTGCCCATCCCACCGCCCGCGGCGTATCCGGCGACCAGTTCGATGCCGCTCTGGCCGCCCTCTCAGGCTTCTTTCTCGTCTCCGGTGCACAGCCTCCGCCCGATTTCGGCTCCCCGTTTCTGCGCCAGCACCAGACGTGGAGCGGCGAAGCCGCCCTGCGATGGCTTGCCGATCGACGCGGATGGTCGTTCTGAACCGATTCCCTCGGTGGTCGGACATCGCGGAAGCCCAAATGGCTGCGTGTGACTGACCCCCGACAGACGGCGACACCCAGATCCACCGAGGACGGGAGCGGCGAAATGCGCGCCAGCAAGCCCGACCTGCCACCGCTCGGCTGGCAGGCTCAGATCCTGCCGGAGTTGTCCCGGATCGCCGCCGGCGATGAGCGCATCCGGGCACTTCGCACGTATGGATCCGCGAACGACCCTGCGCTGGACGCCGACGTATGGTCCGACCTTGATCTGCTTCTGGTGGCCGAGGACCCGGCTGCCGTGGCAGAGGACTTCTGTCGGCAGGTTGAGGACTCCCTCGCCCCCGCGTTCGCTTCCCATCGCAGCGACACGGCCGACAAGTACGTCATCCGCCTCGTGCTTTTCGATCTGCGTCGTCTCGACATCGCCGTGGTGCCTCCTTCCAGCGGATACGAACCTGTACCGATGTCCGCCCCAGCCGAGGGGATCGAGGACACCGTGACCGGGCTGGTCAACGCATTCCGGTTCGACGCCGTGCTCGCTGCCGTTCGGGCTACTCGCGGTGACATGCTGATTGGCGCCCACCTGACGCTCCAACTCGCCCGCCACATTCTTGTCATCGCCATGCTGATCCGTGATCGCGAGGCCGGGACCAACCACCACCGCTTCGGGGGCACCCGATGGGACGCGTGGGCGGCACGGCTGGCTTCAGCCCCCGCTCCATACACGCGTGCCGGGATCACCGCGGCCATCCGCTACTACGCCGACGCCCTGGACGAGTTGCTATTGACCGGCTTCGGGCTCGGCCACCTCTCCGATGACCAGCCTCTACGAAATCTCCTGGACGCGATCGATGCTCGCGGCGCGACGGCACCGGGTAGATGACGCTGGCGCCGTCCGGCAGCGGGCGGTCTGGCTGGTTACGCTGCCTGGCCCTTGGCCTGGGCCGCAGCAATGGCTGGTGTCGAGCCAGTCTTCTCGTCGGTGCTTCCGATGCCGAGGATGCTGAGCAGGTCGGCGGTGATCACGCGGTAGGTGTTGCCGACGCGGAGCACCCTGCACGGGTACTGACCGCGCTTGGCCAGCGCATACCCGGTACTACGGCCGAGGGCAAACGCGCGGTTAGCAGTGTCGAGGTCGATCGCGGCGGGGAGGGCGAGAATCTCCGCACGCGTCAGGGCCTGCGATCCACGACCAGCGTTAGGTGTAGCCATGATGTACTCCGATCCCGTGCAGGTGCTCCAGCGACGGAACGTTTATCACAGATGTTGCAGTCACCTTTTTTCTCGTCGTAAGTTGTAGCTATGACAACCGATGACTGGTCGACGCGACTCACCGCCCGCGTCGCCGAGCAAATGCGACGGGCCCGCAAGGCGGCCGGGCTCACGGTGGCGGAAACGGCCGACGCCTGCGCCGCCCGGGGTCTGGCTGTACCGAAGACGACGATCACGAATCTGGAGACCGGACGCCGTGGCTCGGTCGACCTCGCGGAGTTCCTCGTCCTGGCCGATGTCCTCGGTGTTCCGCCCATCACCTTGCTGTTCCCCCTCGACGCCACGCCCACGGTGGACGTACTCCCGGGCCAGCCGGTCTCGACCTGGGACGGCCTTGCCTGGTTCACCGGCGAGACGGCCTCGTCAGAAGCCGCGCCCAAGGGCAGCCCACGCGAGCTGCTCGACGTCTTCCGGGCACACAGCGACGCGGTGGCCGCCGCTGCGGTCTCGACATCCATGGCGAAGGACAGGCGGCGGAAGGCAAGCACCACGCTCGACCCGGTCCGTCGCGCGGATCTTCTGGAGACCGCCGCCGGCTACGAGCAGCTCGCTTTCGACGACTGCCGGGCGCTGCGTTCATACCGCGAGGGCATGCGCGAGCGGGGCCTAGTGCCCCCGGTCCTGCCCGCTGCCCTTGCCTTTGTTGACCAGCCGGAAACCACTTCCAAGGACGATGCGTGAACGGAACGGTCACCCGCCGGTGCTCTTGTCGCAACCCTGAGACTGGCAATCCCTACGGCACGCAATGCCCGAAACGCGCCAACAAGCGGCACGGCGCTTGGAGCGTCGTGCAGGAGTTGGTCCCGGGTGAGGACGGAAAGCGTCGGCGCTTCCGCCGGTCAGGGTTCGCGACCTCCGCCGCCGCTACGGAGGAGCTGAACAAGGTCAGCGCGCTCATGGCGATACCGGAGGAGGACGACACCGCCGGGCAGATAGCCATCAGCGATCTACTCGAAGCCTGCTCCAAGGCCAAGGAGCCCCTGCCGGACTACGACGAGACCCGTCGCCGCTTCGCGGTCGGCCAGAGCCTGAACTCCAGGATGACCGTTGGCGAGTGGCTCGACATCTGGCTCGCGGGGCGCAAACGCCTTCGTGTCACCGGCCTCAAGCGCTATGAGTGCGATGTGCGCGTCCACCTCAAGCCCCACCTGGGTGAGATACGTCTGGACAAGTTGCGTGTGCACCATCTGGACAAGATGTTCGACGCAATCAACGAGGCCAACATCGAGATCGTGGAGCAGAACGCCCAGCGGCGGTCCGCGATCGAGCTGTTGAAGACCGTCCCGTGGAAGGGCGCCGAAAACCGGGCCCGTCGCAAGTGGCTCCAGGCGTCGATCGACGCGATGCCGCCGTTCCGCCGGGTTACCGGCGCCAGCACCCAGGCGCACATCAAGGCCACGCTGCGTGCGGCCCTCAATGTCGCCATCGCGCAGCAGGAGATGGCCAACTTCAATCCTGCCGAGCACGTCGAGTTGGAACCCGGCGCCAAGCCCAAGGCGCTGGTGTGGACTGACGAGCGAGTAGAACACTGGCTGGCTACCGGGGAGAAGCCATCCCCGGTGATGGTCTGGACGCCCGAGCAGACGGGCCGCTTCCTGGACTTCATCGCCGGAAGCCGTTTGTACCTTCTGTGGCATCTGATCGCGTTCCGGGGCCTTCGACGGGGTGAAGCCTGCGGGCTCCGCTGGATGGATCTAGATCTCGGCAGCGCGTCACTGTCCGTTGCCACCCAGCTCGTCCAGGACGGCTGGGAGGTCATCGAGGGTGCGCCGAAGACCAACTCCGGAATCCGCCTCGTCGCGCTGGACAGCGAGTCCCTCCAGTACGCGCGAGACCACAAGCGCCAGCAAGACAAGGAACGGCGCGAGGCCGGCGACAAGTGGAAGCTGACGGGCCGGATCTTCACCCAGGAGGACGGCTCCTGGCTCCACCCCGGCAAGGTCTCCGACCTCTTCGAGCGCCTGGTGGCCGCCGCCGACTTGCCGCCCATCCGCCTGCACGACCTCCGCCACGGCGCCGCGACGCTGATGCTCGCGGCCGGGATCGACATCAAGGTCGTCTCCGACACCCTCGGGCACAGCGACACCCGCATCACCCGGGACATTTACCAGGCCGTCCTCGACGACCTCGCCCGTGCCGCCGCCGAGGCCGTCGTCAAGCTGGTACCCCGTACCCGTGCCCGAGGCCGCTCACACGGGGACGGCCAGGCCAAGCTTCCTGCCATGCGCAAACCCAGCACGCCAGAACGCACGCCGGACGAAGGAACCGACGAAGCGCACACCGCATAGCCCACTCATGAGGGGAGCCCCCAGCACACCACGGCAGGACCCCCTCATGACTCTGTCCATTCATCCGGATCGGCGATCGGCGCTGTAAAGGGATGCAGCGGTCGGGCATTGGCGATGCTCGGGTGGGTCCGGTGGAACTTGTAGAGCTCTGCGAACTGCTGTACACGGAGCAGGTGCCGTGGTTCCAGACCAAGGTGCGCTCCACCGGCTCACGCCGACGGGGCTGACCTTCAGGGCTCCGTGCAACGCCACCAATGCGGCACCACCATTCCAGGGTTCCGTCGGCCGCTACCGGGAATGCCAGCTGTGCTCGGCGACGTCCCAGGGATGTTGCCCGTACCCGGGAGTGTCAGTACCCCCGCCTAGGCTCAGCCGAGTAGTGCCTGACGGCATCCGTAAGCCGGGCGTGAGGAGCAACACCGTGACGACAGTCCGCCCGACTCATCTCGTCGATCGAGCCGGAGTCGCCAGGACGAGCTATCTCGTGACCACCCAGCTGGGGTGGTTGTTCCGGGAACAGGAGACCAGCGATGTCGGCGTCGATGCCCACCTCGAAGTCGTCACCGGCGCCAGCTTGGCCGCCAAGACCACCGGCGGCGCGACCGGCCGACTGCTCGCCGTGCAGATCAAGTCAGGGGAAAGCCAGTTCGCCACTGCTTCCGAGGGCGGATGGTGGTTTCCCTGCGACGCCGCTCATGTGGCGTACTGGGAGAACCACTCGCTTCCGGTCACGGTCATGCTGTTCGATCCGGAGACAGAACGCGTTCACTGGCAGCACGTCAACGCCGACACGCTCGTCTCCACTGGCAAGCACTACAAAGTCTTCGTCCCTGCCCACCAGCAGATCGACGACGCCAACGCCGAGGCACTGAGTTGCCCAGCCCAGCCCGAGCAGGGCGCCGATCCCCTCCAGGTGGCAGTCGACCGTCTCCCGAGCGATGCCCGCATCCGCCTGCTGCGCGATCACCGTGCCGACGCCGATTACGCCCTGCCCCTGGCACTGTTCCTTGCCGATGCCGACGACCCTGCCCGCGCCGTCACCGAACTCCTCACTCAACCGCCGAACTGGCTTGCCTGCCTTCAGCCCCGGCACGAGGAGGGTGCGTGGAAAGCGGTAGCCGCCTATGCCTGCGCACACGAACTCGGACTAATCGCCACCGATGCACTCGAGCGCGCTGCCGCCACGGCCCCCGACGACGGCCACCTGCTCGCACTCGCTGCAGTCACCGCCGTCGCGTATGCGCCCGACCGGGCCCGCATCCTGGCGGCAGCTGCGGAAGAAGCAGGTGCCACCCTGCTGGTGTCCGCGGCCCGGGCGCTGATCGACACTGGCGGGTATCACCCCGCGCATCTGCCGGACATCGTGGCGCGATCGCTCGCGGCGGGAGATCCCGCCGCTGCCAGAGACGTCAATGTCCTGCGGTTCGCAGCGTACTGCCACTTCGCAGGCGACCGGCACGACGACGGCGAGGACATGCTCGAAAGGGCCCTGCGCATCGCCCCAGATGAGCCGAGCCTGCAACTCGATCTTGCCCGGTGCCTGCTCCGTCGCAGCGCGACGGGAACAGCACGGCAGGCGTCCTTCGACACCGGCCGCGCCCAGCGCCTGGCCAATGCCGCGCGCGCCGGCTACCGCCGTTGGCACGGACCCAGCACCTCTGCCGCCGTCGTCCTGCTTGAAGCCCGGCTGATGGCTGAAGATGTCATCGCGGCCATCCATACCGCGATTGCCGAGCCGGAAGGCGAGGCACAAGAGCCGGAGACCACCTGCGAGCCGCTGCAGTTGGAAGCAGCGCGGTTGGCGTACAAAGCTGGTCGGCCCGATCTCGTGGAGACGATCGCCACGGGGCTGACCAGCGATGGCGCGAAGCTCCAGTTGGACGCATTTGCGGCCGATGCGGACCCTGGCAGCAGCCGCGAGAGCCGCATCGCGGCGTGGGAAGCGGCCGCTGTCAGCGCTACCGACGACGACCAACGGGGCATCGCAGCATTCGCCCTGTCCGGCCTCGGCGTTTGGCCGGTTCCATACCTCGACGAGGCCCGCGAGCGAGGTGTCATACCCGAAGCGATCTACCAGACGCGCCGGGCCGCGGCCGAAGCAGCCCAGGGTGCGACGGAGGCCGCAATCAGACGTCTGCGCGCATGGGAGAACAGCAGTGCCGTGGCCGCCATGGGACTCGTGGAGTTGTATGAGCGCGAAGGGCATCTCGTGCTGGCGGCCGAAGCCGCCGAGCGGGCAGGGCTGCGCTTCGGTGACACCCGCCCGAGGGTACTCGCGGTCGAGCTGTGGGACCGCTCCGGCGCAACGGAGCAGGCCCGCCTCAGGGCCCTGACCTTGCTGAGCCGACCGTTCCTGCCCACCAGTATGCGCCGTCACCTGCGCGGCCTGGCCGTCCAGTGGGCCAACGACCGGTCGGACTGGAGCGACATGGAAGAGCACGCTCTCGTCGGGCTGGCCGAAGCCGTGGGAATCGAACACATCACCGCGCTTGAGGGCGCCGCCGGTGTCCTTCCGCAGACCGCGCTCCCCTTCGCTTGGGCAGCGATCCGAGCTCAGCTCAACGGCCGCAACCCTGAGGCCGCGCGGGACACGCTCAACCGATTCGCGCCACAGATCCGCAACGCGGACGACGCACGGTCCTGGCTCATGCTGGTCGGCTGGTCCGGCTGGACAGAGACGCTGGCGGAGACAGCGATCGGCCTTGCCGAGCACTACCGCTCCGAGGATGCAGAATTGACAGGCGCCATCCTGGCCGGTCTGCTGTTCGCCACGGCTGAGCCGTCGCAGGACGACACGACGCCCTCGTGCACCGCGGTCAGCGAGGCGGAATCGCGCGCCACGGCGCGTCGACTGGTGCTGCCCGAAGCCCTCAGGATGAGGCTGCGGGCGCTGCTGGCCGATCCGCCAGCGAGTAAAGCCCTCACGATGGTGCCCGGCGACGCGGAAGACCTCGTGCGGCGCGTCGAGCAAGACCTCGGCCCCCGCGAGGCATTGCTCGATGCGGCCGCCGACGCTGTGCGCTGTGGAGCCGTCCCCATGGGAATGCTGGCATGGGCAGCAGGGCGCCCGGTCGCTCTCGCGTTCGCCCAGCGGGCTCCTGGCTTCATCCCCGCCTCGAGTATTAACGACACACACGTGGCCGCAGAGATCAAGGCCGTGCGCGACGCTCTGAACCGCACCGCCGTCCTGGACGTCAGCGCCCTGGCAGTTGTCTCGCTGATCTCTGACCGGTTCGACCAGCTACGAGCAGTCTTCGCCGCCACGCCCACCACAACGGCGGTCTATGACGACATCATCAGGACCCGGTACGCCCTCAACGAGATGCTGCTCTCGTCGGGACAACTCGGGGTGAGGGGCGGGCGCTTCACCATCTCCGAGTACTCCGACCAGGACAAGGAGCATCTGGCACATCAGGCCGCCGCCTTCTCCCAAATCATCCCGAGCTTGCGGCCAGTTGAAGTCCCGGACCTCGCCGGGATCCGTGGCCGCCTCTGCATTGCCAGCGCTCCCGACGAAGCGGACACTGCCTGGCTCTCGGCCGCACAGCACGCCCTCGACACAGATGCGGCCCTGTGGTGTGACGATGCGGCCCTGCGCGACCTGCTCATCCGCGCAGGCATCCCCACCTTCGGCACCGTCGCTCTCCTGCACGTACTCAAGGAGCTGAGCGCCTACCCTGAGTTCACTGACGAACGCCACAACCGAGATATCCACAGCCTGTTCAAGGCCTGTGTCGTGGACCTGCCGATTGCGTTGGCCGACATAGCGGAGGTGGCGGCCGCGAAGGGATGGCAGCCAGTCGGCGCCGCGATCCTGTTCGCTCGGCCCCAGCTATGGGCGATAGACGCATCGAGACCGCTGTGGGCAGAAGTTGCGGAGAAGGTATGGGACAACGCCCCAGACCAACTCGGTGGCTGGTTTGAAGTTGCGGCCGTCGGCGTGAGTACGTGGAGAGAGCCCGAAGCGGTGCCCCAGGCTGTCGTCCAGTTAGCCGCCGAGACTTTGGTCGCCATCGGGGTAGGACCGGACGTAGCAGACAGCCTGCTGTGTGCCCTCCCTGGCGCCATCGAATCATGCAGCCAGGCGGCGACCCGTCGGCGCAACCTGAGCAGGCAGCCGGTGGCCGCACCGCAGGTACCCGCCAGGAGCGTCCTTCCAGTCCTCCTCCGTCGCGCGGTGATAGGGCAGCTGACTAGCCATCACGGATTCGCAGGCGCTGCGGCCGTCGCCATCGTCAATGCTGCCCTGCCGCACCCCACTGACGCGGACGAAGCGTAGGTGAACCTGATGGCCCGCCCCGCCACCGCAATGAGCTTCCAGGTGCCGCGACAGAGATGCGACTACAAGCCGCGCGGCGAGGTACGCCACGGCTGCCGGTCGGCGAACTGGACTTCTGGGATACCTACACCGCCTGGCAAGGCAGACCCCCACCCTCGCTGACCTGCGGGATCAGCATCGCTGGTAGGTGATAGTCGTTGATGCCGAACCCCAAGCCGGCACCAGACGTACGATCTGCCGGTTATGCGCCCGCCCGAGAACGCAGCCGACGAGCCAGCGCTGCGTCGCCACGCATGACCGGCACGACCTCGACGTCTACCTCGTCCTGCTCGTGCACCTCCCCGCAAGGGCAGATGCTCCATCTCTCGGACTCGATCTTCGCTGCCACGGACTCGACCACCTGTGCCAGCTCGTCCAGCAGCCCGACGGGGACCTCGGTCTCCCCGTCGGCTCGGTCGACCGCGAGGGCCGCTCCAAGTTCAGTCACCAGGTCCATCGCCTGCTCCGCCTTACGGCCGTCGCCGTTCAGGCTCGCGTACTTGCCGGCCTGCGCCGCAGCCATGACGAGGCGCCCCAGAACACGTACCGCCGCCGAGACGGTGCGTGCATCCACCCTGACCGGACGCACAGCGTGAACCGCCTCCGCACCTTCGCGCGTCTGGTCCGAGGCTCTCACGATCGCGTCCGCCACGGTTTCCGAGGTGACCAGGTGGACCGCCTCCTCGGCGTCCATCCCCGTCTGCTGTGCGAGCATCTCGACCATGTGCGCTACGACGTCCCGTACCGCCACCGGCTCCACTTCCAGGCCACGCGTCAGCAGTACGGCGGTCGTCTCCGTCACCAACGCCTTGAACTTCACGGTGCTCTTCACATCCGACACGCGACCCAGCGTAGGAGGTAACCGCGCGCTCCCCCAACCATCAGCCCTTGTCGAGTGCCTACAAGGGAGGCACGGGCGGACAGCCGTCCCGAATCGCGGCCGCGCCACCACCCGTGCCATTCCCGCAGCCCTCGCCAACGTCAGCTGTTCGGCCACTCCTCGCCCCCCCGTTGCGGTGGCGCTGCGCCGTCTCCGTCCAAATGGCCACCCCTTGGCCACCCCTTGGATCTGGCGGCCTTCCGAAGGTCCCCACCACCTACCGGTAAAACGTAAAGGAAAAGAAAAAGACCCAGGTCAGATAGGGTCTGATCTGGGTCTCATTGGAGCCGCCTTCGGGATTCGAACCCGAGACCTACGCATTACGAGTGCGTTGCTCTGGCCATCTGAGCTAAGGCGGCGCGCTGCCGCACTATGGTGCGATCAGCAACGTCGGTAAGTCTACACAGTTTCCGGGGGTGCTCCGACCATGTCCCGGGACGGCCGGTCCCGCCCGGGGCGGGAGGGGCCGGGGCCGGCGGTGCCGGGGTGGGCCGGTGGTACTACGAGCAGCGCTTCCCCTTCGCCGGCAGGGTGCCCCGGAGCAGATACGCGTCGATCGCCGAGTCGATGCAGGTGCTGCCGCGGCCGTATGCCGTGTGCCCGTCGCCGTCGTAGGTGAGGAGCCTGCCCGCGGAGAGCTGTGAGGCGAGGGACCGTGCCCAGGCGTAGGGGGTCGCCGGGTCGCGGGTCGTGCCCACGACCACGATCGGCGCCGAGCCCTTGGCCTCGATGCGGTGCGGTCGGCCCGTCGCCTCCACCGGCCAGTAGGCGCAGTTCAGCGATGCCCAGGCCAGCCCTTCCCCGAACACCGGTGACTCCTTCTCGAACGTCGGGAGCGCGTCCCGTACCTCCTGCGGGTTCGAGAAGGCCGGCGGCAGGTCCAGGCAGTTCACGGCCGCGTTCGCGAACATCAGATTGGAGTACTGCCCGTTCGCGCCGCGCTCGTAGTAGGTGTCCGACAGGAGGAGCAGCCCGGCGCCGTCGCCCGTCTGCATCGCCGAGGTCAGCGCCTCGCGCAGCTGGGGCCAGGCCGCCTGGTCGTACATCGCCGCGATCACCCCCGTCGTGGCCAGGGCCTCGCCCAGCTTGCGGCCTCCCGAGTCGCCCGTAGGGAGGGGGGACGCGTCGAGCTTCCGGAAGAACGCCTTCAGCTTCCGGCCGGCCTTCTCGGGCGAGGTGCCGGGGACGCCCAGCGGGCAGCTGGTCTGCCGGAGGCAGTCCTTGACGAAGGACTGGAACGCCTCCTCGAAGCCCGCCGTCTGGCCCTCGTTGAGCTTGCGGGCCGACAGGGCCGGATCCATCGCACCGTCCAGCACCATCCGGCCGACCCGGTCCGGGAACAGCCCCGCATAGGTCGCCCCGAGGAACGTCCCGTACGACGCCCCCACATAGGTCAGCTTCCGGTCGCCCAGCACCGCCCGCAGGATGTCCATGTCGCGGGCCGCCTCGACCGTGGAGACATGGCGCAGCAGGGCCGGCGACTGGCGGCCGCAGCCCTCCGCGAACCGCTTGTACGCGTCGACCAGTGCGTTCCTCTCCTGCTGGTCGTCGGGGGTGATGTCGGTCTGCGTGTACGCGTCCATCTGGGGGCCGCTGAGGCACTTGACGGGCTCGCTGCGGGCCACACCGCGCGGGTCGACGGCGACCAGGTCGTAGCGGGCGCGGATCTCCGCCGGGTAGCCGGTGCCCGCGTACTGCTGCAGATAGCCCACCGCCGATCCCCCGGGCCCGCCCGGGTTCACCAGCAGGGAGCCGAGGCGCCTGCCCTGATCGGTGGCCTTCTTGCGGGCGAGGGCCAGTCGGACGGTGCCCGAGGCCGGGCGGCCGTAGTCGCGCGGCACCTTCATCGTGGCGCACTCGAAGCTTGGGACTCCGCATTCCCGCCAGGCCGGTTTCTGCGTGTAGTACGGGGTCAGCGCCGCCGGTGTGGACCGGGGCAGCGCGGCCAGTCCCGCCTGCGCCGTCGCCGTCGTCGAGCCCCCGTGCGAGCAGGCCGAGACCAGCAGCCCTGCAGCGGCGAGCAGGGCGCCGCTCGCCCGCAGCAAGCGCGGCGGGCGGAGCGGGGTAAGGGAGAACGCGGAAGAGGGGAAGCGGCTCCGGCGGGGGCGGCGGGACGGTCCGGGGGTGGGCCTGGTGTGCATTGTGTGAGCGTAACGCTATGCGATGCGTTACTCACCTTCAGTGGCGAAGGTGCCTCGTACGAGTGACGGAGCCGGTCCACCGCCAGGCGTGTCACCCGGTCGTCCCGCCAACGTCGTCCGGTCAGCCGTCGTCCGGTCAGCCGGTCCGCAGCGCCATCGTCATGGCTTCCACCGCCAGCAGCGGTGCCACATTGCGGTCCAGGGCCTCGCGGCACGCGGCGATCGCCTCGATGCGGCGCAGCGTGGATTCCGGCGCGCTGCCGCGGGCCAGACGCTCCAGGGCGTCTTCCACGTCCGTGTTGGCCAGGGCGATACGGGAGCCGAGCTGGAGCGCCAGCACGTCGCGGTAGAAGCCCGTCAGGTCGGTGAGGGCCTGGTCGAGACTGTCGCGCTGGGTACGCGTTCTGCGGCGCTTCTGCCTGTCCTCCAGCTCCTTCATCACGCCTGCGGTGCCGCGCGGCATGCGCCCTCCCTGCGCCGCCCCGAGTGCCGCCTTCAGCTCCTCGGTCTCCTTGGCATCGACCTCCTCCGCGAGTTGCTTGGAGTCCTCGGTGGCCGCGTCGACCAGCTCCTGGGCGGCCCTGAGGCAGCCGCCGATGTCCTCGATCCGGAGCGGAAGCTTCAGCACGGCGGCCCGGCGCTCACGGGCACGCTCGTCCGTGGCGAGACGGCGGGCGCGGTCGATGTGGCCCTGGGTGGCGCGGGCGGCGGCGGCCGCGATCCCGGGCTCGATACCGTCGCGGCGTACGAGCATGTCCGCGACGGCCTCAACGGACGGCGTGCTCAGGTTCAGATGGCGGCAGCGGGAGCGGATCGTCGGCAGGACGTCCTCCAGCGAGGGGGCGCACAGCAGCCAGACGGTACGGGGAGCGGGCTCCTCCACGGCCTTGAGGACCGCGTTGGCCGACTTCTCGTTCAGCCGCTCGGCATCCTCGACGATGATCACCTGCCAGCGGCCGTTCGCCGGCGACGTGAACGACTTGCGGACGGTGTCGCGCATGTCCTCGGCGAGGATCTGTGTGCCCACGGCGGCCACCGTGGTGACGTCCGCGTGCGTGCCGACCAGCGCGGTGTGGCAGCCGTCGCAGAAGCCGCAGCCCGGGGAGCCGCCGAGGGCGCGGTCGGGGCTCACGCACTGGAGCGCGGCGGCGAACGCCCGTGCCGCCTGTGTCCGCCCCGCGCCGGGCGGACCCGTGAACAGCCAGGCGTGGGTCATCTTCGACGTCTCGGGCGGCGGTGCGTCGGCGGCGGCCGCGGTGACCAAGGCATCGGCGTCACGCGCGGCCGCGCCGAGCTGCTCGCTCACCCTCTCCTGACCGACCAGGTCGTCCCACACGCTCACGGGACACCGCCTTTCGTCGCGCTTCGCCCCTCCGCGGTCCATTGTGCGGGTCACCACCGACAACGGGTCACCACCGGCGACGGAACCGGGCGCCCGCGCCCCACCGAAGTCACGGCTGCACCAGGGCGCCGACACCGCGGAGCGGGCGCGCCGCCGACCGGGCGGCGCCGTCCGTCTCAGCGCCGCCGACCGGACCCGCGGCCCTCGTCCCAGTACCCGTCGTCCTCGTCGTCGCGCGGGCCGAGCAGTTCGTCGGCCAGGGTCGGCAGGTCGTCCAACGGGGTCTCCTCGGCCCAGTCCGGCCGGGGACGGCTGCGCGGGCGGCCCTGCGGGTCCATCCGGGGCAGCTCGCGCGTGCGGTCCTCGGCACCGTCGGGCCGCGGCGCCGGGCGCTCGTCGCGGAAGAAGCCCGGCGGCACCCGGTCCGCCGGATCACCGGCGCCGCCGTCCCGTACTGGCGGCAGCACGGCCGTCTCGTCGGCCGTCGGCTGCCGCTCGGACGGCCTGGGGAGCTTCGCCGTGGTCTCCGACTCGGACTCCCCCACCCGCACGGGCGGCAGCACGGCCGTCTCGTCCACCGGACCGCCCGTCGCATTCGACGGCGTCACCAGCGGCGTGGGGACCGTGGTCTCGTTGTCCGGCGAGGAGCCGGACGAGGCGGAGCTCCCGGACCCGCCCCCCACAAGACCGGTGGCGCCCGTGCCCGCCGAGCCGTCCGTACCCGAGGCCGGCACGGTGGCCGACGCCGCCGCCTGGGCCGCGGCCCTGCGTGCTTCCTCGGCCCGCAGCAGTGCCTCCTCGGCCTTGCGCTGCTTCTCCAGGCGACGCGCCTCGGCCTCGGCCCGCAGCCGGGCCTCCTCCTCGGCCTGCCTGCGCCGCCGCTCCTCCTCGGCCTTGCGGCGTGCCTCCTCGGCCGCGCGTGCCTGCTCCTCCGCGAGGAGCCGCACCCGCTCCTCCTCGGCGCGACGGCGGGCCTCCTCGGCCCGCTGCCGGGCCTCCTCCGCCTGCCGCTCGGCCTCGCGGCGCTGTGCCTCCTCCAGCTCGCGCTGCTTGCGCTCCTCCTCCTCGGCACGCAGCCTGGCGAGCTGCTCCTGGCGCTCGCGCTCCAGCCGCTCCTCCTCGGCCCTGCGCGCGGCCTCTTCCTCCGCCTTGCGCCGCGCCTCCTCCTCGGCCTTCCGGCGCGCCTCCTCCTGGGCCTTCACCTCGGCCTCGGAGAGCGGCAGCATCTGGTCGAGCCGGTGGCGGATCACGGTCGTGACCGCTTCGGGCTCCTGGGCGGCGTCGACGACCAGATAGCGTCCGGCGTCGGCGGCGGCCAGTGTGAGGAAACCGGAGCGCACGCGCGCGTGGAACTCGGCCGGCTCCGACTCCAGCCGGTCCGGCGCCTCCGTGAACCGCTCGCGCGCGGTCTCCGGCGCGACGTCCAGCAGGACCGTCAGGTGCGGCACGAGACCGTTGGTCGCCCACCGGTTGATCCGGGCGATCTCGGTCGGGGACAGGTCGCGGCCCGCGCCCTGGTAGGCCACGGACGAGTCGATGTACCGGTCCGAGATCACCACCGCGCCCCGCTCCAGCGCCGGCCGCACCACGGTGTCCACGTGCTCCGCGCGGTCCGCCGCGTACAACAGCGCCTCCGCGCGGTGCGACAGCCCGGCGCTGGAGACGTCCAGCAGGATCGACCGCAGCCGCTTGCCGACCGGTGTCGCGCCCGGCTCGCGGGTCAGCACGACCTCGTGGCCCTTGGCCCGGATCCACTCGGCGAGTGCCTCGGCCTGGGTGGACTTCCCGGCTCCGTCGCCGCCCTCCAGGGCGACGAAGAAGCCGTTCGCCGCGGGCACCTGCACCGGGTCGTCACCGCCACGCAGCGCGTCCCGCAAATCGTGCCGCAGCGGCACCCCGGAGCGGTCGTCCACCTTGGCGAGGACCAGCGCGGCCACGGGCAGCAGCAGCGCGCCGACCAGCATCAGCGTGAAGGCGGCGCCCCCGTGCGCGAACACGAACTTGCCGTTCTCCAGCCGGTGCGGCCCGATCCCCCCGGCCACGACCGGTGCCACCAGCGCCCCGAGGACGACGAAGACCCGGACGACCGCGTGCAGGTGGTCGGTCGTCCGCGCCCGCCGGTTGTCCTCGGCCTCCTGGTCGAGCAGCGTGTGCCCGGTGTTCGCGGCGATGCCCGCTCCGACGCCGGCGAGCGCCCCGATCAGCAGCACGCTGGTGACGTCCGGATCGAGACCGCAGGCGAGCAGCGCGATCCCGGTGAAGGCGATCGCGAGCGCGAGCAGCCGGCGCCGCGACAACGAGGGGAGCACGCCGGGCGCCGTACGGATGCCGACGGCCGTGCCGCCGGTCAGCGCGAGGACCAGCAGGCCGTACGTCACCGGGCCGCCGCCGAGGTCCCTGGCGTGCAGAGCCGTGACGGCCACGGCGGCGGAGATCGCCCCGGCGACGGCCGCGCAGGCGAGCACCAGGAGAGGGATCGCTCCCGTGCGGCCCTTGTCGACGGCCCCGCCCGTCTTGGGCCGGCGCAGGCCCTCCAGCGGCGACCGCGCGCGGGGTGTGCGGGTGCCGGGCAGTTCGAGGAAGGTGACCACCGCGAGGGAGGCGGCGAACAGCCCGGCCGCGACGTACGAGGCGAGGGCCGCCTGGTGCTGGGCGAACCAGGCGATGCCCGTGCCCAGCAGGTTGTTCAGGAGGGAGGCGGCGATCAGCCCGGCGGCGGCCAGCGGGACCGCCGCGAAACCCGTACGCAGCGACAGCCGCCGCAGTGCGTCCAGGTGGTCCGGGAGCGGGCGCACCGTGGCGCCTTCCAGGGGCGGCGCGGGCAGCAGGGCGGGCGCCGCGCCCTCGCGGCACACCGTCCAGAAGCGCTCGGCGACGCCGGTCACGAAGGCGGTCACCAGCAGGGCCGCGAGCGCGTCGGCCGGAGTCCAGTCGATCCACAGGGGGGCGACGATCAGCAGGGCGGCCCTCAGCGCGTCGGCGCCGACCATGGTCCAGCGGCGGTCGAGCGGCCCGTCCTGGGAGGTCAGCGCGTTGAGCGGGCCGAGGAGGACGGCCCCGAAGAGCAGGGTCGCCAGGACACGTGCGCCGAAGACGGTCGCGATCGCGAAGCCCACACCGCGGTAGCCCCCGCCGAAGGAGCCCTCGGCGATGGCGGCCTGGAGGGCGAGCACGACCAGGACGAGCAGGGCGAGGGCGTCGCCGACGCCGCCGATGAGCTGGGCACTCCACAGCCGTTTCAGTTGCGGTCGGCGCAGCAGGGCGCGGACCGCGCGCTCGCGGGAGTCTGCGACCAGGGCGTCGTCGGGGGCCGGGATGTTCGCCGTCGG
Organism: Streptomyces caeni; assembly: GCF_042678285.1. Classification (NCBI taxonomy): domain Bacteria; kingdom Bacillati; phylum Actinomycetota; class Actinomycetes; order Kitasatosporales; family Streptomycetaceae; genus Streptomyces; species Streptomyces caeni. Next base: position 26,873 of record NZ_JBHUDX010000050.1, on the reverse strand, counting down.
CTGCTCGGCTCGCGTCATGCGTTCAGCCTATCGGGAGCCGCCGACAGCCCGAGGCTACCAACCGAACGTGCGCACGCCGTGACACCAAACTGATGCCGGTGCGTGCGTTTCGCGCACACATCGGGAAGAGAAGACCGGTCGAGGCGTGCGTCCGAGGGCCCAGGTGCCGTCTGTCCTGCTCCAAGCCACCCAGCCGCCATCCACCGCAGCCGCCGGTCGCCCCGCCCGGACCCTCAGGAGTCCCGACCGCCCAGGAGCCCCGACCGCTCAGGAGCCCCGACTGCTCAGGACTCGACCGACGCCTTCGACGCCGCCGTCTTCGCGGCAGCGGTCTTCTTGGCGGGCGCCTTCTTCGCGGTGGTCTTCTTCGCGGTGGTCTTCTTCGCGGCCGCCTTCTTCGCCGTCGACGCCGTCTTCTTGGCCGGCGCCTTCTTCGCTGCAGCCTTCTTGGCCGTCTTCTTGGCAGGCCCCTTGGCGCGCTTCTCCGCGAGCAGTTCGAAGCCGCGCTCCGAAGTGATCGTCTCGACGCTGTCGCCGGACCGCAGCGTCGCGTTGGTCTCGCCGTCGGTGACGTACGGGCCGAAGCGGCCGTCCTTGACGACGACCGGCTTCCCGCTGACCGGGTCCTCGCCCAGTTCCTTCAGCGGCGGCTTGGCGGCGGCTCGGCCACGCTGCTTGGGCTGCGCGTAGATCGCCTGCGCCTCCTCCAGCGTGATCGTGAAGATCTGGTCCTCCGACTGCAGCGACCGCGAGTCCGTGCCCTTCTTCAGGTACGGCCCGTAGCGCCCGTTCTGCGCGGTGATCTCCACGCCGTCCGCGTCCGTGCCGACGACCCGGGGCAGGGACATCAGCCTGAGGGCGTCGTCGAGGGTCACCGTATCCAGGGACATCGACTTCAGCAGCGAGGCCGTGCGCGGCTTGACGGCGTTCTTGCCCGTCTTGGGGGTGCCCTCGGGCAGGATCTCCGTGACGTACGGGCCGTAGCGGCCGTCCTTGGCGACGATCGGGCGGCCGGTTCCCGGATCGGTGCCCAGCGGGCGCTCGCCGCTCGGCTTGGCGAGCAGTTCCTCGGCCAGCTCGACGGACAGCTCGTCCGGGGCCAGGTCGGCCGGGATGTCGGCGCGCTGGTGCTGCTCGGAGTCCTTCTCGCCGCGCTCGATGTACGGGCCGTAGCGGCCGACCCGCAGCACGATGCCGTCTCCGACGGGGAACGAGGACACTTCGCGCGCGTCGATCGCGCCCAGGTCGGTCACGAGGTCCTTCAGGCCGCCGAGGTGGTCCCCGTCGCCGTTGCCGGCGTCGGCCGCCCCGCCGTTGCCCGTGCCCTCGCCGAAGTAGAACCTCTTCAGCCACGGCACGGCCTGTGCCTCGCCTCGGGCGATGCGGTCGAGGTCGTCCTCCATCTTGGCGGTGAAGTCGTAGTCGACCAGCCGCCCGAAGTGCTTCTCCAGGAGGTTGACCACGGCGAAGGACAGGAAGGACGGCACCAGGGCCGTGCCCTTCTTGAACACGTATCCGCGGTCGAGGATCGTGCCGATGATCGACGCGTACGTCGACGGGCGGCCGATCTCGCGCTCCTCCAGCTCCTTGACCAGCGACGCCTCGGTGTAGCGGGCAGGGGGCTTGGTCGCGTGGCCGTCGGCGGTGATCTCCTCGGCGGTCAGCGCGTCGCCCTCGGTGACCTGCGGCAGCCGGCGCTCGCGGTCGTCCAGCTCGGCGTTCGGATCGTCGGCGCCCTCGACGTACGCCTTCAGGAAGCCGTGGAAGGTGATCGTCTTGCCGGACGCGCTGAACTCGGCGTCCCGGCCGTCGGCGGCGGTGCCACCGATCCGGACCGTGACCGAGTTCCCGGTCGCGTCCTTCATCTGGGAGGCGACGGTCCGCTTCCAGATCAGTTCGTAGAGCCTGAACTGGTCGCCGGTCAGCCCCGTCTCGGCGGGGGTGCGGAAACGGTCGCCCGAGGGCCGGATCGCCTCGTGCGCCTCCTGCGCGTTCTTGACCTTGGCGGCGTACGTGCGCGGCTGCTGCGGCAGGTAGTCGGCGCCGTACAGCTGCGTGACCTGGGCGCGGGCGGCGGTGATCGCCGTGTCCGAGAGCGTCGTGGAGTCCGTACGCATGTACGTGATGAAGCCGTTCTCGTACAGCTTCTGCGCGATCTGCATGGTGGCCTTCGCGCCGAAGCCGAGCTTGCGGCTGGCCTCCTGCTGCAGCGTCGTCGTACGGAACGGGGCGTACGGCGAGCGGCGGTACGGCTTGGACTCGACCGAACGGACCGCGAACCGCGTGTTCTCCAGGGCTGCAGCCAGTGCCCGGGCGTCCGCCTCGTCGAGGTGGAGCGTGTTCGCGCTCTTCAGCCGGCCCAGCGAGTCGAAGTCACGGCCCTGGGCGACGCGCTTGCCGTCGACCGTCGCAAGCCGTGCCACCAGGGACGACGGGTCGGACGGATCGCCGGCGCGGCCGGTGCCGAAGGTGCCGGTGAGGTCCCAGTACTCGGCGGAGCGGAACGCCATGCGCTCCCGCTCCCGCTCCACGACCAGGCGGGTGGCCACGGACTGGACGCGGCCCGCCGACAGCCGCGGCATGACCTTCTTCCACAGGACCGGCGAGACCTCGTAGCCGTAGAGGCGGTCGAGGATGCGCCGGGTCTCCTGGGCGTCGACCAGCCTCTGGTTCAGCTCGCGCGGATTGCGCACGGCCTGCTGGATCGCGTCCTTGGTGATCTCGTGGAAGACCATCCGCTTGACCGGGACCTTGGGCTTGAGCACCTCCTGGAGGTGCCACGCGATGGCCTCGCCCTCGCGGTCCTCATCGGTGGCGAGGAAGAGCTCGTCGGAGTCCCGCAGCAGGTCCTTGAGCTTCTTGACCTGCGCCTTCTTGTCGGCGTTGACGACGTAGACCGGCTGGAAGTCGTGCTCGACGTCCACGCCGAGGCGACGGACCTCGCCGGTGTACTTCTCGGGGACCTCCGCGGCGCCGCTCGGAAGGTCGCGGATGTGCCCGACGCTCGCCTCGACGGTGTAGCCGGGGCCGAGATAGCCCTTGATCGTCTTCGCCTTGGCAGGCGACTCGACGATGACGAGTCGGCGGCCGCCCTGTGCGGTCTCGCTGGTCGGGGACAACTTCGCTCTTCTCTCCGGTCGACGCTCTGGGGCCTCCCCAGGTCTTCTTCCCGGGGGCGGGTCATGGTGACGCTGCGGAGTGTGACGGTACAGCCCGCCCCCGTGTCAAACGGGAAAAGCCCGCAACGGCCACTCGAACGGTAACCCGACTACCGGTATTCCTGCCGCCCGGAGTGGCCACCTGCTCTTCGGGCCCTATCCGGAGGGTGATCTCTCAGTTACCGGAGCCTCGACCGCCGGGCGGTCGCGAACCATGACGTCACAGGCGTGTGAAGCACCATGCGGAGAGTACGAGCGCGGCCACCGCGGCGAGGCTCGCGACGGCGGCAGATGCGGCGCGGCTCACACCCTCGGCCACCGGCTCGCGGCGGTGCAGCCGCGTCGCGGTCCACATCAGCACGGCACCACCGAACAGGGCGAACACCGTACCCGCGAAGATCGCCGGTCCGCTCTCCATGCTCCTGCTCCTCCCCGGCCTGGACCGCCGGACCGCTCGGACGGCCCGGAGACGGGAGGCTGGCACACGCGGGAGACCGGAGCGCGAACCCGGGGTGAACGCCGGGCGGACGAACCTCCCCGGCGTCGCGTGCGCCCGGGCCGGCCCAGGCGCCGGGCGGCCGGAACGGGGGCGCGTTCGCCCGGGTCGGGCCGAAGCCCGCACATCGTCTCGAACCCATCCCCAGTCCGTCGGTGTGCCGTCGGCACCCTTCGCACGTGTTCTTCGCACGTGCCCTTCGCAGGTGATCGCCAGGCGTCTCCTCGGCGGGGCAGCGCGCATCGCCTGCGGGACCGCGCATCGCCTGCGGGACCGCGCGACCGCACCCGCGGGATCATGCGGCGGCACCCGCGGGGTCATACGGCGAACCCGCGGGACCGCGTCGGCGGCCGGCGAGCCCACGCCCGCAGCGCTGCCGGACGCCCCGTCACGGCGCGGGTTCGAGGAAGCCCTGCCCGACCAGCAGCCGGATCTGCGCGGGCGTCCGGTCGCGCAGCAACACCGGGTCCTCGCCGACCAGTTGCGCGATGGCGTCGAGGATCCGCCCCGCGCTCAGCGTGCCATCGCAGACGCCGGCGAAGCCCGCGCCCACGGTGTCCACCCTCGTGGCGCGGCGCATCCCGCGGTTCTGACGCAGCACCACATACTCCGGGTCCTCGGCGCCGGGCAGCCCGACCTGCTCCTGGACGACTTCGGCGGCCAGCCTGAAGTGCCCGGCGAGGAGGGCGGCGTCGTCGTGCTCCCGCAGGTACGCGAGGCGCTCGAAGTGGGCGAGCACGGTGTCGCCGAGTGGCTGCTCGACCGGGTGCGGCCACTCCTCGACGGTGATCGAGGGCTCGGCGGCGTCCGTCCTGCGCAGCGTGATCCAGCCGAAGCCGACGCCCTGCACCTTGCGCGCCTCGAACTCGTCGAGCCATGCGTCGTACCGGGCCTGGTACTCGGCCGTGTCCCCTCGGTGGTCGCCCGAGTCCCGCAGCCACAACTCGGCGTACTGCATGACGTCCTGGACACCGCGCTGCACGATCCAGGCGTCACAGCCGCCCGGCACCCACGCGCGCAGCCGGTCCTGCCAGTCCTCCCCTTCCACGTGCTGCCAGTTGGCGAGGAACTGCGCGAACCCGCCCGGGTTCAGCCGTGCCCCCGCCTGCTGAACGAGCGTGCGGCACAGATCGTCCCCGCCCATGCCGCCGTCGCGGTAGGTGAGGCGGGCGCCGGGGGAGATCACGAAGGGCGGGTTCGACACGATCAGGTCGTACCTCTCGTCGTCCCGGATCGGCTGGAAGAGGGAGCCCTGGCGGAGGTCCGCGGCCGGGGCGCCGGACAGCGCGAGCGTGAGCGCGGCGATGTGCAGGGCGCGGGGGTTGACGTCGGTCGCGGTCACGCGCGTGGCGTGCCGTGCGGCGTGCAGCGCCTGGATCCCGGATCCGGTGCCGATATCGAGGGCGGCGCCGACAGGGGTCCGTACGGTGACGCCGGCGAGGGTGGTGGAGGCGCCGCCGACGCCCAGGACGACCGTCTCCTCGCGGCTGCCGACGCCGCCCGGCCGTGGCCCGTCACCGCCCCTGCGACGAGCGCCGGCGCGCACACCTCCTGATCCGCCGACCGCACAGCCGAGGTCGGAGACGATGAACCAGTCCTCGCCGTCGGGTCCGCCGTACGGCCGGACGTCCACGGTCGCGGCCACCTCGTCGCTCCCGGCCGGGACCAGCCAGCCGGTCTCCAGGCATGCGTCGGCGGGCAGGACGCCCGCCACGCGCGCGTGCGGCACGGGTTGCTGCAGCAGGAACAGCCGTACCAGCACCTCCAGCGGTGTGTCCCCGCGTGTCGCCCGGAGCGCGGGCACGGTCTCACTCCGGGCGAGTGCCGCGTACGCGGGCGCGCCGAGCAGTTCGAGCAGCCCATCGGCGGTGAAGGAGGCCGCGAGGAGGGCGTCCCTCAGCCGTGCGGTGACGTCGGGGCGGTCGGTGGAGGGCAGGGTGGCGAGGCCGGAGTTACTCACGTCGCCCATTCTGGCCCCGGGCGGCCCGTCTCCGGACGTTTTACCGCCGCGGGCAGCCGCCCCGCGAGCCGGTGCGCCCGGGTCCGCCGCTCAGCCGGAGGCCGCCGGGGCCGAAGCCGACGCGGACGCGGACTTGCAGCTCTCCTGCTGCGCCATGGCCTTGCCGACGTCGCCCTCCTCCAGCTGCTTCAGCGCATCGCTTCCGCTCTGGCTGAGCTTGTCCAGCTGTGTGGCGATCCCCTTGAGCCCGTCGGCGAACTTTCCTTGGTCCTTGGTGTCGAGCCCGTCCACCTGTTTCTTCAGGTCCGCGTACGCCGCGGAGATGCCGTCGAGCTCCTTGACCGCATTCTTCTGCTTCGTCGCGCCGCCGTCGACGTCCGGGGCACCCGCCGTGTCGACGGCGGCGCCGATCGCCTTGTAGGCGTCGGACATGTCCTGGAAGGCCTGGGAGTCGGTCTTCTGGACCTGCTCCGGGGTGCTGTTGTCCGAGGTCTGCTTCTGGATCGCGGTGCTGGCACCCGCGATCTTCCTGGCCTGCGGCTGCACCGCGTCGCAGACCTGCTTGGCCCAGGATCCCAGCTTGTCGTCGGTCGCGCTGCTGTTGCTGGTGCACGCCGACAGCGCCAGTACCAGTACCGCACCGCCGGACACTGCGGCCGCGAGCTTCTTGTTCACCGGATTGGTCCCTTCCATGGCTCTCTCGGCCCCGGAACATACACGCCAACCGGACGGCGACCCCATATCGAATGTCGTTTATGACCACTATGTAAGTGTTTGCTCCGTGCGAGAGAAGCCTCACGAAGGGGGCGTGAACGCAACAGGGCGGGCGCACGGCGTCTTGACGATCGCCGTACGCCCGCCCGTTTGCCGGCCCCTGACCAGGCCGGAAGAGCGGGTGCCGTGGAACCGGCTACGAAACCACCGCCGGATCGGCCGGCTTGGCCACCCTCTCGGCGTTGTCTTCGTCACCCACGGCGATTCCGCGCCGCTTGGAGACGTAGACGGCGCCCACGATCACGACGAGCGCGAGCAGCGAGATCAGGATCCGCACACCGAGGCTCTTGTCACTGCCGTACGAGAACTTGATCACCGCGGGCGCGATGAGCAGCGACACCAGGTTCATCACCTTCAGCAGCGGGTTGATCGCCGGGCCGGCGGTGTCCTTGAAGGGATCACCGACCGTGTCGCCGATCACCGTGGCGGCGTGCGCCTCGCTGCCCTTGCCGCCGTGGTGACCGTCCTCGACCAGCTTCTTGGCGTTGTCCCAGGCACCTCCGGAGTTGGCGAGGAAGACCGCCATCAGCGTGCCGGCCCCGATGGCGCCCGCGAGGTAGGCGCCGAGCGCTCCCACGCCGAGTGTGAAGCCGATGAAGATGGGCGCCATGACGGCGAGCAGACCGGGCGTGGCCAGCTCTCTCAGGGCGTCCTTGGTACAGATGTCGACGACCCTGCCGTACTCGGGCTTCTCCGTGTAGTCCATGATCCCGGGCCGCTCGCGGAACTGCCGCCGCACCTCGTAGACCACCGCGCCCGCCGCCCTGGAGACCGCGTTGATCGCCAGCCCCGAGAAGAGGAAGACGACCGCCGCGCCCGCGATCAGGCCGACCAGGTTGTTCGGCTGCGAGATGTCCATGACCAGCGTCATCGGTCCGCCGCCGCCGACCTTCTCGCCCACGTCCTGTGCGGCCGTGGTGATCGCGTCGCGGTACGAGCCGAAGAGCGCCGAGGCCGCGAGGACGGCCGTGGCGATGGCGATGCCCTTGGTGATCGCCTTCGTGGTGTTGCCCACGGCGTCCAGATCGGTGAGCACCTGCGCACCCGAGCCCACGACGTCGCCGGACATCTCGGCGATGCCCTGCGCGTTGTCGGAGACGGGGCCGAAGGTGTCCATGGCGACGATCACACCGACCGTGGTGAGCAGGCCCGTACCGGCCAGCGCCACCGCGAACAGCGCGAGCATGATCGACGTACCGCCGAGCAGGAACGCCCCGTACACGCCGAGCCCGATCAGCAGCGCGGTGTAGACGGCCGATTCGAGACCGACGGAGATACCGGCGAGGATCACGGTGGCCGGCCCGGTCAGCGAGGTCTTGCCGATGTCCCGCACCGGACGGCGGGTGGTCTCGGTGAAGTAGCCGGTCAGCTGCTGGATCAGGGCGGCGAGCACGATGCCGATGGCCACGGCGACGACCGCGAGGATCCGTGGATCGCCGTCCTTGGCCCGGATCGCCGCGTCGGAGACACCCTTGAGGTCGGCGTACGACGACGGCAGATAGGCGAAGACCGCCACGGCGACCAGCGCCAGCGAGATCAGCGCGGAGATGAAGAACCCGCGGTTGATCGCGGACATGCCGCTGCGGTCGGCGCGGCGCGGGGCCACGGCGAAGATGCCGATCATCGCGGTCACGACCCCGATGGCGGGCACGATCAGCGGGAACGCCAGTCCGGAATCGCCGAACGCCGCCTTGCCGAGGATCAGCGCGGCGACGAGCGTCACCGCGTACGACTCGAAGAGGTCGGCCGCCATGCCCGCGCAGTCGCCGACGTTGTCGCCCACGTTGTCGGCGATGGTCGCGGCATTGCGCGGGTCGTCCTCCGGAATGCCCTGCTCGACCTTGCCGACCAGGTCGGCGCCGACGTCGGCGGCCTTGGTGAAGATGCCGCCGCCGACACGCATGAACATGGCGATCAGCGCCGCACCGAGACCGAAGCCCTCCAGGACCTTCGGGGCGTTCGCCGCGTACACCAGCACCACACAGGAGGCGCCCAGCAGACCGAGCCCCACTGTGAACATGCCGACGACACCGCCCGTGCGGAACGCGATCTTCATGGCCTTGTGCGAGACGGCGGTGAGATCCTTTTCCGGCTCGCCTTCCGCCGGGGTCGCCTCGCGTGCCGCCGCGGCAACCCGCACATTGCTTCGTACGGCGAGCCACATGCCGATGTATCCGGTGGCCGCCGAGAACGCCGCACCGATCAGGAAGAACACCGACCGTCCGGCGCGCTGATTCCAGTCGTCCGCGGGCAGCAGCATGAGCAGGAAGAACACGATCACCGCGAATACGCCGAGCGTGCGCAGTTGCCGGGCCAGATACGCGTTCGCGCCCTCCTGGACCGCCGCCGCGATCTTCTTCATGCTGTCGGTGCCCTCGCCGGCCGCGAGCACCTGCCGTACAAGAA
>NZ_JBHUDX010000050.1:0-18026 GCF_042678285.1 Streptomyces caeni | reverse complement strand
GCGGTTGCTGTCGGTCAGTACCGCGGCTGCGAGGGATGTGGGGTGATCAAACTGATGAGGGGTAGAAAGCCCCGCCATTCGTCCTCCTTGACGCTTGGGCTGAGCTCAAGATGTGGACGGATTGTAGGGAGCGGAACCTGATCAAAACAGGCCGCGGTAATCGGAATTGGTCTTCAGGTGCTCTTCAGCAAATGATCGCACGCGAGTCACAGAACCCGAAAGTGGTAATGCCCCAAAACCATTGACTCGATGAGCACTTGATCAAATTATCGCGCGATTGATCGTGAAGCAATTCACGAATTCGGGTGTGGGCTGCACAAGAAGAAGGGTCCTGCACAGGCAGGACCCTTCGAAGCCGCACGAAACGCACAGGGGGGACGAGGAGTGAAAAGCGTACGAGGGCTGCAGTGAGGCAGGTCAGGCCGGCCGGGCAGCTCAGGCCGGGAGCGTGGCGGGCGGCGTGGTCGGCCAGCTCATCCTGATCCGTCCGCCGTCCCGTCCGGCGGTGACCTCGACGTCGTCGACGAGGCCGCTGATGACCGCGAGGCCCATCTCGTCCTCCTCGGCCTCCGCGTCCGCGTCGCCGGCACCGGTGGCTCCGGGCGCCTGGGCCCCGGGCTCCGCGTGCGGCGCCTCGTCACCGACCTCGATGGAGAACTGCTTCTCCTCCTCGGTCAGCAGCACCCGCACCGGCGCCGAGATGCCGTTGCTCTGGTGCAGTCCGACGGCCCGGGTGCAGGCCTCACCGACGGCGAGCCTGACCTCGTCGAGTACGGCCTCCTCCACTCCGGCCCTACGCGCCACCGCGGCCGCCACCAGCCGGGCGGTCCGGACGTGCTCGGGCAGCGCGCTGAAGCGGAGTTCAACGGTGGCCATGCATCCCCCTCGGAACTTCGGGCGTGCGGTCAGGGGGCCGGGCCGCCGGGCCCGGTCCCCGCCTTACTTCTGCCGTCCGGGCCCTGCGGCCCGGCGGGATCAGTCGGTGGCCGCCACCGCTTCCTCGACCGAGGTGTGGATGGGGAACACCTTGGTGAGACCGGTGATGCGGAAGATCTTGAGAATGCGCTCCTGGTTGCACACCAGACGCAGGGAGCCCTCATGGGCACGCACACGCTTCAGGCCGCCCACGAGCACGCCGAGCCCGGTGGAGTCGAGGAAGTCCACGCCCTCCATGTCGACGACGAGGTGGAAATTCCCGTCGTTCACCAGCTCGACCAGCTGCTCGCGCAGCTTGGGCGCGGTATATACGTCGATTTCGCCACCGACCTCGACGACCGTACGATCGCCGACGGTACGGGTCGACAGGGACAGGTCCACGGATCCTCCAGCACCTTGCTATCGAGCGGTCGCCCCTCGGAACACCTCGGCAGCGCCCGGGGGCAGTTCGCCAGCCGCGATGGCATTCAATCACTTACCGGCAGGCGTGCACGACGCCTTGGTCCCATTGTCCGTCACACCGGTGACACACTCGGTGCCGATGGCCAAGAATCACCGATCCGATCGACCCTCGGCGGATCCCACGTCCCGCCCCTCGCCGGGAACGGTCCTGGACCGGCTCGCCTCGGGGCCGAGCCGGGCTTCGCGCATCACTCATACGGAGCACTTGCCCCCGCGCGGGGGCCGCCATGCCGTCTGGCCGGACCGGATCCGCCCGGAGGTCATCGCCGCCCTGCACACCGCGGGCATCGAGCATCCCTGGGCCCACCAGGCACTGGCCGCCGAGCACGCCCTCGACGGCGACTCGGTGGTCGTCGCCACGGGCACGGCCTCGGGCAAGTCGCTCGCCTACCTCGTACCGGTGCTGTCGCGGCTGCTGGAGGGCTCCGAGGCGCCGAACGGGCGCGGTGCCACCGCCCTCTACCTCGCCCCGACGAAGGCCCTCGCGGCGGATCAGTGCCGATCCGTGAAGGAAATTTCACAGCCCCTGGGCACGGCGATCCGCCCCGCCGTGTACGACGGCGACACGCCGCCGGAAGAACGCGAATGGGTGCGCCAGTACGCCAACTACGTCCTCACCAACCCCGACATGCTGCACCGCGGCATATTGCCCTCGCACCCCCGCTGGTCCTCCTTCCTGCGCGCCCTGAAGTACGTCGTCATCGACGAGTGCCACACCTACCGGGGCGTCTTCGGCTCCCACGTCGCCCAGGTGCTGCGCCGGCTACGCCGGCTGTGCGCCCGCTACGGTGCCTCGCCCGTGTTCCTGCTCGCCTCCGCGACCGCCGCCGAGCCCTCGGTGGCCGCCCGCCGTCTCACCGGCCTCCCGGTCTCCGAGGTCTCGGACGACGCGTCCCCGCGCGGCGAGATGGTCTTCGCCCTCTGGGAGCCTCCCCTCACCGAGCTGCACGGCGAGAAAGGCGCACCGGTCCGGCGCACCGCCACCGCCGAGACCGCCGAGCTGCTGACCGACCTGGCCCTGCAGGGCGTGCGCTCGGTCGCCTTCGTCCGCTCCCGCCGCGGCGCCGAGCTGATCTCGGTGATCGCACAGGAGCGTCTGGCCGAGATCGACCGCTCCCTGGCCCGGCGTGTGGCCGCGTACCGCGGCGGCTACCTCCCCGAGGAGCGCCGCGCCCTCGAACGCGCCCTGCACTCCGGCGAACTCCTCGGCCTCGCCGCCACCACCGCCCTGGAACTCGGCATCGACATCTCGGGCCTCGACGCCGTTCTGATCGCCGGCTATCCCGGGACTCGGGCGTCGCTGTGGCAGCAGGCGGGCCGCGCCGGCCGCGCCGGGCAGGGTGCCCTGGCGGTCCTGGTCGCCCGCGACGACCCGCTGGACACCTTCCTCGTCCACCATCCCGAGGCCCTCTTCGACCAGCCGGTGGAATCGACGGTCCTCGACCCGGACAACCCGTACGTCCTGGCCCCGCACCTGTGCGCGGCGGCTGCCGAGCTCCCGCTGACGGACGAGGACGCCGAGCTGTTCGGCCCCGCCTGCGCGGAACTGCTGCCGCAGCTCGAGAGCGCGAAGCTGCTGCGACGCCGGGCCAAGGCCTGGCACTGGACACGCCGGGAACGAGCCGCCGACCTCACGGACATCCGCGGGGAGGGCGGGCGCCCCGTCCAGGTCGTCGAGACCGGGACCGGGCGGCTGCTCGGCACGGTCGACGCGGGCGCCGCGCACACGGCGGTGCACGAAGGAGCGGTGCATCTGCACCAGGGCCGCACGTATCTGGTGCGGACCCTCGACCTGGAGGACTACGTCGCCCTGGTCGAGGAGGCCAGTCCGCCGTATTCGACGGTCGCCCGCGACACCACCTCCGTCTCCGTCCTGGAGACGGACGTCGAAGTCCCCTGGGGTGCGGGTCGGCTGTGCTACGGCTCCGTCGAGGTCACCAATCAGGTCGTCTCCTTTCTGCGTCGGCGTCTCATCACCGGTGAGGTGATGGGCGAGACGAAACTCGACCTCCCTCCGCGTACGCTGCGCACCCGGGCCGTGTGGTGGACGGTCACGGAGGACCAGTTGGACCAGGCCCGGATCAACCCGGAGATCCTCGGCGGCGCCCTGCACGCCGCCGAACACGCGTCGATCGGCATGCTCCCGCTCTTCGCCACCTGCGACCGCTGGGACATCGGCGGCGTCTCCGTCCCGCTCCACCCGGACACCCTGCTGCCCACGGTCTTCGTGTACGACGGCCACCCGGGCGGCGCGGGCTTCGCCGAGCGCGCCTTCCACACGGCCCGCTCCTGGCTGACCGCCACCCGCCAGGCCATCGCATCCTGCGAGTGCGAGGCGGGCTGCCCGTCCTGCATCCAGTCCCCCAAGTGCGGCAACGGCAACGACCCGCTGCACAAGAGAGGGGCGGTGCGGTTGCTCACGGTGCTGCTGCGGGGGGCACCCGAGGAGGAGAGCGAGGCGGACGAGGAGAGCGGGGCGGCCCGCTGAGTCCGCGGATCCGGCGCCGGGTCACCTGCTCCTCGACCTCGGCGAGGGAGCGGGCGGAGACCCCGCCTCCTCGCGCACCCCGGCCCGCACCGGCCCCGCCCTCGCCCTGACCCCGGCGGTGAACGGACCGGAGACCACCGCCGCCGTCACGTCCGCGACCTCGCCCGCTACGGCGCACCGGACGATCCGGCCGCCCTGCGCTGCCGCGACGCGGCCCGCGCGGGCACACGCCGCCTCACCTCCCTCCATCCAGTGGTCCGCGGCCGCGAGCGCCGCCAGGTCGGCCGCGCCGGCCGCACGATGGCGGACCAGCACGGCTTCCCCCTGGGCCAGCAGCGCCCCGAACACGGCGCACACGGCACCGATCACGCACACGACCCAGACGGTCGCCGAGCCGCGGTCCGACCGGGCCGCATCCCCGCGAGCCTCCAGGAACGCAAGGTGCGCATGCAGGGCACCCCCACGTCTGCTCATCCGTTCACCCCCACCGTGTCCTCCGCCGACGCCACCGCCTCATGGCGCAGTCGGAAAGGCAGCGTGTCCGGGCCCGGCGGCCGAGCGACGACCACCACGTGGACCAGGTCGCCCTCCCGGCTCACCTTGACCCTCGCGCCGTCCGGCGCGGCCTGCCGGGCCACCCGCTGGACCACGCCGGGCGGCTCCTGCCGAGCGGCGGCCCTGGCCCCCGCGCGGGCCGCGTCCACACACTGAATCTGCGCCGACGCGGCCAGCAGGGCCCAGACCAGTGCGGTAGCGAAGAGCACCAGGGCAGGCAGGACGACCGCGGTCTCCGCCGTCACGAACCCGCGGTCCCGGCCGGGTCCCCCTCCCGGGCGCCGTCTCGCCATGTCACATGCGGACATCGAGCGCCCGCTTCACGATGGCCTGCAGCTCCGCGCTGACCTGCCCGCTCGTCAGCACCTTGTAGAGGAGTGCCGCGAACGCCACGGCCGCGATGATCCCCATGGCGTACTCGGACGTGACCATGCCCGCATCCCGGCGCGCCGGCCCCCGCACCCGGCGTACCAGCGCACACGCCCGGGCTCGTGCTCGTCCTCCTGCTCGTGCTCGTGCTCGTACATCCGCTCGTGCTCGTACTGCTTTGCCCATTTCAGCCCCCATGAGGTTCTCGTCATGCTGAGGCCCGGTCCGTTCGGCCGGGCCGTCCGGTTCACGTTCTTCACCGCATACCGGGTGCCGTCATCCGTCGCCTCCCCCCAGTAGCCCTCCCGCGAGCCCGATCACCACGGGCATCACCCCGACCGCGATGAACGCGGGCAGGAAGCACAGCCCCACGGGAGCGGTCACCATGACCCCCGCCCGGCGCGCCCGGGCCGTCGCCGCGCGTCCCCACTCGGCGCGGGCCTCCGCCGCGAGGCGCCCGGCGGCCGCGGCGGCCGGTACGCCGGAGTCACCCGCCCGTTCCAGGAGCCGTGCCAGGGCCGCGGCGCCGGGGAGGTCGGCGAGCCGCCGCCAGGCGTCGACCGGCTCGCTCCCGAGCCGCACCTCGGCCGCACCGCGGGCCAGTCGCTCCCCGACCGGTCCCCCCAACGCCTCGCCCACCGCCCGGGCGGCCGACACGGGGCCCGCGCCCGCCGCGACGCACGCCGCCAGCAGGTCGGCCGCCAGAGGAAGTTGACGGGCCGCCTCGGCAGCGTCGTACCGCTGGGCGGGCCGGCCCGGCTCCCGCCGCACGCTCCACCGCGACAGGCAGACCCCGGCGATCAGCCCGAACGCCAGCCCGCCGATCCCACCGATCACCACCCAACCGGCACACAGTGCCCCGGCGACCGGCAGCCACCGTCGCCCGGCGTCCCGTCTCCCGGGCCGCCGCCCTCCGGCCTGCCGCACCCAGATCCGCTGCACGCCGGTCTCCCGCACCCCGATCCGCCGCATCCCGATCCCCCGCCCCGCGGATACGGCGTCCCTCGCTGCGAGGTCCCGCTGCCCGGGCACCGCCTCCCCTGCCCTCGCGCCCCACCACCGGGGCGGCGGCGCGGGCCGCAGCCGAGACGACCGGCCCCCGGACGCCACGGCCGACATCAGCACCACACCCAGCCGACGCCGTGTCCTGCGCTCGCGCCGGGCGATGGCGAGCATCCACGCGGACCACCCCAGGGCCGCCGCTCCACACAGCACCCCCAGCCTGTGGACAAGATCCGCGTTCATGCCGCCTCCGCTTCCCTTACGATCCGCAGCGCCCACCACAGCCCCGCGCCCTCCAGCACGCCGCCGACGGCAAGACAGGCCGATCCCGCACCGGTGTGCAGCAGGACGTGCAGCGGGCGGGCGCCGAGTGCGCCGCCCAGGAGCAGACCGAGGACCGGCAGGCCCGCGAGCAGAACGGCCGTCGACCGGGCGCCCGCCAACTGGGCCCGCAGGTCAGCCCGTTGATCGTGTTCGGCGCGCAGGGCCGCCTCCAGCCGGTCGAGCCCCGCCGCCAGGCCCGCGCCCCGGTCCACGGCCACCCGCCAGCAGGCGGCGAGCCCCGACAACCCGTCGGCCCCCGGCTGCCGCGCCGCGTCCGCGAGCACCCCCGGTACGTCCCCGCCGAAGCGCGCCGCCGCCATCACCGCCGCGTGCGCCGCACCGAGTCCGCCCGAGTCATGTGCGGCGCGCAGCAGCGCCTCGCCCGGCTGGCGCCCCGCACGGACCTCGCCCGCGAGCGCCCCGCACAGCGCGATCACCGCCTCGCCGCGCCTGTCCCGGGCCAGCCGTACCTCCCGTGCCCGTCGCACCCTGCGCAGCGCGGGGACGCCGACGGCTCCGGCCAGCAGGGGCAGGACGGACGCGCCGAGCACCGCGATCAGCACGCCCAGGGCGAGGGACCACCACTCGGCCGGCAACCGCCGCAGCCGTGCGACGGCCCGCTCCCAGGGCGGCGGCCCGACTCCTGCCGCCGCGCCACCGCCCGCGCACAGCAACCGGGCGCGGCGCGCCGCCGCGTTCGGACGGCCCGTCATCCACGCAGCCACGGCGGCACAGACCAGCCCCGCGCCCACCGACATCCGGCCGATCTCCGTCACAGAAGGTCACTCCCCTCGCGTCCGTCGCTCCCGTCCCGGAGCAGTTCGCGCAACCGCTCCCAGCCCCGCTCGCGTGTGAACGCCTCCGGGCCCCAGCGCAGCGCGGGCACCGTCACCACCAGTCCCGACGCGTCCCGCTCCAGCACATGCACCTCCGCGACACGGCGCCGCCCCGTCCGGTCGCGCACCAGATGGAGGACCACCGACAGCGCGGCCGCCAGCTGGCTGTGCAGCGCGGCCCGGTCCAGGCCCGCCGCCGTGCCCAGAGCCTCCAGCCGTGCGGGCACCTGGCCCGCCGCGTTGGCGTGGAGCGTGCCCGAGCCGCCCTCATGGCCCGTGTTCAGCGCGGCCAGGAGGGACACCACCTCGGGGCCGCGCACCTCGCCGACGACGAGCCGGTCCGGCCTCATCCGCAGCGCCTGCCGCACCAGGTCGTGGAGCTCGACCAGGCCCACGCCCTCCTGGTTCGCGGGTCGCCCTTCCAGCCTCACCACGTGGGGATGCTCGGGCCGCAGCTCCGCCGAGTCCTCGGCCAGCACGATGCGTTCCGACGACCCGACCGCCCCCAGCAGCGCGCTCAGGAGCGTGGTCTTGCCGGAACCGGTTCCGCCGCTGATCACGTAGGAGAGCCGGGAGGCGATCAGCGCCCGCAGCACCCTGTCCCCGCCCGGCGGCACCGTGCCCGCCGCCACCAGTTCGCCGAGGGTGAAGGCCCGGGGCCGTACGACCCGCAGGGACAGGCACGTGCAGCCGACCGCGACAGGCGGCAGCACCGCGTGCAGCCGTGTGCCGTCCGGCAGGCGGGCGTCGGCCCACGGTCTGGCGTCGTCGAGCCGCCGCCCGGCCACGGCGGCCAGCCGCTGGGCGAGGCGCCGTACGGCCGCGGCGTCCGGAAAGGACACCCCCGTCAGCTCCAGTCCTCCGCCCCGGTCCACCCAAACGCGGTCCGGTGCCGACACCAGGACGTCGGTCACGGACGGGTCGGCGAGCAACGGCTCCAGGGGGCCGCTGCCGACCAGTTCCGAGCGCAACTGCCGGGCCGCACCCAGTACTTCCGCATCCCCGAGCACCCGGCCCTGCTCCCGCAGAGCCTGCGCCACGCGCGCGGGAGTGGGCTCGGCCCCGCTCTCGGCCAGCCACTGCCGCACGCCGTCCAGCAGCCGCATGGGTGCGCCCGGACCGGCCGTGCTCCCGGGCTCCCCGCCCGTCCGCGAACGAGCGGGGCCCGCGCCGCGGTCCGCCCTCGCCGTCGCGTTCCAGTCCATGGTCATGGCTCAGTCACCCGCCTCGGCCGACGCCCGCTCCCAGAAGGCCGAGCAGAACCGGGCGAGCGGCCCCCGCGCCGCTCCCCCGGGCGGCACGGAGCCGTCCGGCGGGGGTGTCTCGTGGGGCACTTCCCCGACCAGCGGCAGGTCCAGCAGCCGTGCCACCTCGCGGTCGTCGAGCCCGGGGGCATACGGCCCCCGTACCGCGATGCGCAGGTCGCCCAGGACCATGCCCACGGCCGCCGCCACCCGTCGTGCGGCGGCGATGGCACGCAGGTCGGCGGGGATCACCAGCACTCCGACGTCCACCTGCGTGAGGGCCTCGGCGACGCCCTCGTCGACGCGGCGCGGGAGGTCGACGACGACCGCGCCGCCGCGGCGCCGGGCCGCGGCGAGGACCGCGCGGACCGCCTCGGGCGGCACGGCCACGGTGTCACCGCGGTCCCAGCTCAGTACGCGCAACTCGTGCAGCCGGGGCAGGGACTCCTCCAGGGCTCCGCCGCCGACCCGGCCGCGGGATGCGGCGAAGGCCGGCCAGCGCAGTCCCTCGGCGGCTTCTCCGCCGAGGAGCACGTCGAGCCCACCGCCCAGCGGGTCCGCGTCGACGAGCAGGGTGCGCTTGCCCTGGCGTGCCGACGTGACGGCCAGGGCGCAGGCGAGCGTGGACGCTCCGGCCCCGCCGCGGCCGCCGATCACCCCGACGGTGAGTGCGGGCCTGCCGACGCCCTCGGCCACGTCCGCGATGCGGTCGACCAGCCACTGCTCACCGTCCGGCAGCAGCAGGACATGGTCGGCACCGATCTCCACGGCCCGCCGCCAGACGCCGGGATCGTCCTGATCCCGCCCGACCAGCACCACTCCGCGCCTGCGCACGGCCCCGCGCACGCGGCGCGTGGCGTCGTCGCCGACGATGACGAGCGGCGCCGCCTCCCAGCCGCCCCGGTGTCGGGGCACCCCGGGATGGACCTCCGGTCTGGCGCCCGCGGCCGCGCACAGGCGCAGCAGGTCGTCGAGGAGTTCGGGGTCCTCGGTGACGATCAGCGGTCCGCTCCGCCGCCCCTCGGCGACGGCCGCTCCTTCTTGTGTGATGGCTCCCGCCACGATCTCCAGCCCCCTTCGCTGCTTCTTCGGCCCGGTCCGCGGGGCCACAGCGGCCCCGCGCTTCCCGGACGTCTGAAGAACCGGCAACCGCTCTCCATATGAACGGCCGATACAAACCGGCCATAGGCACCCGACAAACCGGAGCAGTCATGAACTCGCCGCCGGTGGAGGCGCTGGAATCACGGTGCCGCGATCCCGGAAATCGTGTGGATCTTGGTCGATAACTGTGGACAACTCAGCGGTTGTGAATATCGGTGTCACTCATCAGGGTGCGGCCCCGACGCCTACCGCAGAGCAGCATGGCGACTACTCTCCGTATCCACCCATGGGTGCGGGGGAGCCGCGGCCGCGAAGGCCGACTGAGGGCCTGAGAACCCCGCAGACATCAGGAAAACCCACCCGGACATGCGACGACCCCCGCCGGGGGGGAGAGCGGGGGTCGTCCCCACGGCCGACTCGGGGGGGGAGGAGTCGGGCCGGGTTAGCACGGTCGCGAACGATCCGTGACTTCCATGGTGTACCCGAGAGCCTTCTCAGGCAAACCCACGCGCCCCACCTTACGCCGAATGGTGGGCGCATATGCTCGGGGCCGTGGAAAACCACTCCTTGCCCCGCACAGCGGCCTTCTTTGACCTGGACAAGACGGTCATTGCGAAGTCGAGCACGCTCACTTTCAGTAAGTCCTTCTACCAAGGCGGACTGATCAACCGCAGGGCCGTCCTGCGCACCGCATATGCGCAGTTCCTGTTCCTGGCGGGTGGCGCCGACCACGACCAGATGGAGCGGATGCGCGAGTACCTGTCCACCCTGTGCCGCGGGTGGAACGTCCAGCAGGTCAAGGAGATGGTCGCCGAGACGCTCCACGACCTGATCGACCCGATCATCTACGACGAGGCCGCCTCCCTCATCGAGGAGCACCACACCGCCGGGCGCGATGTCGTCATCGTGTCGACGTCGGGCGCCGAGGTGGTCGAGCCGATCGGCGAGATGCTCGGCGCGGACCGGGTGGTCGCCACCCGCATGGTCGTGGGCGACGACGGCTGCTTCACGGGGGAGGTGGAGTACTACGCGTACGGGCCGACGAAGGCGGAGGCGGTCAGGGAACTCGCCGCCTCCGAGGGGTACGACCTCGCACGCTGCTACGCCTACAGCGACTCCGTGACCGACCTGCCGATGCTGGAGTCCGTCGGCCATCCGCACGCCGTGAACCCGGACCGGGCGCTGCGCCGCGAGGCCCTCGCGCGCGGATGGCCGGTCCTGGACTTCCACCGTCCGGTCCGTCTGAAGCAGCGGCTGTCCGCGCCACCGCGGCCCGCGCTCGTCGCCGCGGCCGCGATCGGTGCGGCGGCGGCCACCGCGGGACTCGTCTGGTACGCGAGCCGACGCCGCACGCCGGCCGTCTGAAGCGGCGTACGAGCCGAACGAGCACGGCCACTCGCGCCCGCTTCACACCCATTCGGGACCATGGGGAAAGAACCACAACCGGGGCTTCCGCTCGCCCCGGCCCAGGAGTAGAAAGGCATTGAGGCCCGAGAGACCAAAGGACATCCGAAAGGATCGCCTTGACGACGCCTTGGCCCCGCGGACCGTGCATGAACACTGGGCACCCACGCGACGTCGACCCGTCGATTACGGGCCAGCCGCACCAGGCGACGGGCAGAAGTCCCCGGCCTGATGGGCGACACATCGAGGACGCCTGGTAACCCGGTGAACATGCCAGCGGCGGTACGAGACCTCGTACCGCCGCAATCATGCGGAGAGTCGGAGGCGCCCTCCGCCCGGGAGTTACGCGGCCCCTCGCTGCAGCGCCTCACAGACCGCGGTGGATTCGCGGACCCCCAGTTCGACCGCCTTCGCGCAGTGGGCGATCCATGCCGCCACACCCTCCGCAGTTCCCGACGCATAGCCTTCGAGGACCGCGGCATAGGCCGCGCCGCCCAGCTCCGCGTGACCGACCTCCGCGGGGCAGATCGCCTTCGGGTCCAGGCCGCTGCCCACGAGGACGATGCGTTCGGCCGCGCGCGCGACGAGGCCGTTGTGGGAGCCGAAGGGGCGGAGGGCGAGCAGTTCACCGTGCACGACGGCCGCGGTCACGAGCGCGGGAGCCGAGCCACCCGCGATGATCAGCCGCGACAGCCCCTCAAGGCGGCCCGAGACCTCGGCCGCGTCCGGAAGCGGCAGTTCCACCAGCGGCTCGTCCACGGGCTCGCCGTCCTGACGCGGACGCCCCACGCCGGGGTCGGAGCCCGCGGCCGCCACCAGATGCAGCCGCGCCAGCACCCGTAGGGGTGACTGCCTCCAGACGGACAGCAGTTGTCCCGCCTCGGCGGTCAGCCGGAGCGCCGCGCCGACCGTGCGGGCCTCGTCGTCCCCGCTGAAGTCGGTTCGCCGGCGCACCTCTTCCAGGGCCCAGTCGGCGCCCGCCAGGGCCGCCGAACCGCGGGCGCCGCGCAACGCCGCCTCGGAGGTGATCTCATTGCTGCGGCGCCGCATGATCCGGTGCCCGTAGACCCGGTCCACCGCCTTGCGCACGGACTCCACGGACTCCGGCACACCGGGCAGCGAGCCCAGGGCCGCGAGCGGATCGGGGGTCGCCCCTGTCGTACTCATGAGTACGACCCTACGCATCTCGGCGCCCCTCCTTCGAAGGAGTGGTCTTCCTCACGCCCCACTGTTACTCAAAGCTATTACGCGGCTACCCTTGGTGAACATGAAAATTGCTTTCGTCGGGAAGGGCGGCAGCGGCAAGACAACGCTGTCGTCCCTGTTCATCCGCCACCTCGCCGCCACCGGGGTGCCCGTCGTCGCCGTTGACGCCGACATCAACCAACACCTCGGAGCCGCGCTCGGGCTCGACGAGGACGAGGCCGCGGCACTGCCCGCCATGGGCGAGCGGCTGCCGCTGATCAAGGACTGCCTGCGCGGCAGCAACCCGCGGATCACCTCCGCCGAGACGATGATCAAAACCACCCCTCCGGGAGAAGGCTCACGGCTGCTGCGGGTGCAGGAGGACAATCCGGTCTACGACGCCTGCGCGCACCCGGTGCGACTCGACGGCGGCGCCGTCCGCCTGATGGTCACCGGCCCCTTCACGGACGCCGACCTGGGGGTCGCCTGCTACCACTCCAAGACGGGAGCGGTGGAGCTGTATCTGAACCACCTGGTGGACGGCCGCGACGAGTACGTGGTGGTCGACATGACGGCGGGCTCCGACTCCTTCGCCTCGGGCTTGTTCACCCGCTTCGACATCACGTTCCTCGTCGCCGAGCCGACCCGCAAAGGTGTCTCGGTCTACCGTCAGTACCGGCAGTACGCCCGCGACTTCGGAGTCGTCCTGAGAGTCGTCGGCAACAAGGTGCAGGGCCAGGACGACATCGACTTCCTGCGCGCCGAGGTCGGTGACGACCTGCTCCTGGCGGTCGGGCACTCCGACTGGGTGCGCTCCATGGAGAAGGGCCGCCCGCTCCGGTTCGACCTCCTGGAGGACGCCAACCGCAGCGCGCTGCGGGCCCTTCAGGTTGCGGCCGACGCCACGTACGAACTGCGCGACTGGGCGCACTACACACGCCAGATGGTGCACTTCCACCTGAAGAACGCGACCAGTTGGGGCAACGAGCGCACGGGGGTCGATCTGGCGGCCCAGGTCGACCCCGGATTCGTCCTCGACGAGGACGTGGCGGCCGCCGTGTGACCGGCGCCCGTCCGGCCAACGACATGACGGACGGGCCCCAGCAACAGCGACGACGGCGACGGCCGCTCGCTCCAGGCGGTGGGCGATCGCAGCCCCTCGGCGCCCGCCCCATTCCCTACGGGCCGGCCGGCGGCGCCCCCGGAACGCCCCTCGGCGCCGGGGCGGGCCGGGCCGTCAGGAAGGACTCCCAGCCCTCCTCCGGGGCCTGGCCGACCCCGAGCGTGCGGAGCTTCCCCAGGACCTGGGGGTCCTGTGCGTCCAGCCAGTCGACGAGCTGACGGAAGGAGACACAGCGCACCTCCCGCCGGGTGCAGACGCTCTCGACGACCTCCTGCACGGCACGCATATAAGTGCCGCCGTTCCAGGACTCGAAGTGGTTGCCGATGACCAGGGGCGCACGATTCCCTTCGTACGCCCGCCGGAAGCCCTGAAGCAGGGCGTCGCGCATCTGGTCGCCCCATTCGCCGAACTTGTCGGAGTCGCCCTGGGTCTGGGTGCCCGACTGGTTGACCATGAAGTTGTAATCCATGGCCAGCTGTTCCTCGGAGTGGCCCGGGAAGGGGACGAGCTGCATCGACAGGTCCCACAGCCCCTGTGCCTTCTTCGGCCAGACCTGCTGGGCGACACCGGAGGTGTCGTAGCGGAACCCCAGGTCGCGGGCCGCCTTGACGAAGTTCTCCTGTCCTTCGAGGCAGGGGGTCCGGGCACCGACGAGCTCCTGGTCGTAGTCGAAGGGCAGCGGTGGTTCCCGCTTCAGGCCGGTGTTGGTCCTCCAGGACTTCACGAAGGCCCGAGCCTGGGCGATCTCGTCCTTCCACTCGTCGACCGACCACTGGCCGACCCCGCCGTCGTTCCCGCAGAAGTGGCCGTTGAAGTGCGTACCGATCTCGTTGCCGTCCAGCCACGCCGGGCGCAGCTGATCGAGGGTGTCCCTGATGCCGCTCTCGTCGTTGAAGCCGATGTCCGACCGGCCGGGCGCGTGCTGCGGCGGGTGGTACAGGTCGCGCTTCTCCTCCGGCAACAGGTAGACACCGCTGAGGAAGTACGTCATCGTCGCGTCATTGGCCTTGGCCACCGTTCGGAAGCGGGAGAACAACCGCTGGCCGTCCTCTCCGGCCCCGTCCCAGGAGAAGACGACGAACTGCGGCGGCCTCTGACCGGGTTTCAGCCGCTCGGGCCGGGGCAGATGCGGCTGGGCACCGGTGTACGCGGTGGAGCCGTCGCCGATCAGACGGAGCGCGGTCCCCGGCGCGGGAGCGCCCGGATCCTTCCTCGCGGCCCCCTTGGGCCCCGTGGTGCCGGCCGAGCAGCCGGCGAGCGTCGTGGCGCAGGCCGCGGCCAGTGCGACGCCCGCGGCGATCCTCGGGGTTGCGGCCATCTTCCCTCCCTCTCCTTCCGCCGGTCGGGACCACGCTGACCAGGGGTTCTACGGCGCCGTACGTCCTGAGACCCGGGTACCTGCACGGCGGCACGCACGGTCGGACCAACGTCACACAGAACCTCGCCCAAATTTCATGCGACAAGCCGATGAAACTACCAATTCACCCCCTTGGATGATTCGTTGACCTGTTTGCTGCCTTTTGCGATACGTTCGCTTTACTCAGCATTACGATTCATTTACTGAGTGTTGGGATATCCCGCCGCTATTCGCCGTGACCCACGGCCGCGACCCACCCCGGCCCCGCAGGCCGGGACCACCACCTCCGCGACCGCGCCGCACAGAAGGAGACGGGAACCATGTCTGCCTGCGTCCCCGCCCGCGCCGCCGACTCGACTCGGACCAACCGCGCACACCAGCCCCACAGCCCACCGCCACTCCGGCCCCGCCGCTTCCGCGTCGCGGGCGCCGACCTGTCGGCCTCCATCGCGGTCTTCCTGATCGCCCTCCCCCTGTCCCTCGGAATCGCCCTCGCCACCGACGCCCCCCTCCAGGCCGGTCTCGTCGCAGCAGCCGTCGGCGGGCTCGTCGCCGGCCGGCTCGGCGGCTCCCCGCTCCAGGTCAGCGGCCCCGCCGCCGGACTCACCGTGGTCACCGCCGACCTCATCCACCGCTACGGATGGCGCACGACCTGCGCGATCACCGTCCTCGCCGGGCTCGCCCAGCTGTGCCTCGGCTGCCTGCGCGTGGCGCGAACGGCTCTGGCCGTCAGCCCGGCCATCGTGCACGGCATGCTCGCGGGCATCGGCGTCACCATCGCCGTCGCCCAACTGCACATCATGCTCGGCGGCACCCCGCAGAGCGCCGTCCTCGACAACCTCCGGGCGCTGCCCGCCCAGTTGGCGCACATCCACCCCGCCGCCGTCTCGGTGAGCGCGCTCACCCTGATCCTCCTGCTGATCTGGCCCCGGCTTCCCGGACGGGCCGGGCGCCTCCTGCGCGGCGTCCCGGCCGCCCTGGTGTCCGTCGTGGGTGCCACGTCGGCGGCCTCACTCGCGGGGCTGCACCTGGCCCGGGTGGATCTGCCCTCCTGGTCCAGCCACGCACTGCCGCAGCTGCCCGAAGGCCCCGTGCTCGGTATCGCGACCGCCGTGCTCACCATCACGCTGGTCGGCAGTATCGAGTCCCTGCTCTCCGCCGTCGCCGTCGACAAGCTCGCCACCCTCCGCGGCACGGTGCGCCTCCCCCGCCCGGACCTCGACCGGGAGCTGCGCGGCCAGGGCGCCGCCAATATGATCTCCGGCGCCCTCGGCGGGCTGCCTGTCACCGGCGTCGCCGTGCGCAGTACGGCGAACGTGCACTCCGGTGCCGTCAGCAGGAACTCCACGATGCTGCACGGCGTGTGGGTGGTGGTGGCCGCGCTGCTGATGGTCCCAGTGCTGGAGCTGATCCCCCTCGCCTCGCTCGCCGCGCTGGTGATGGCCGTCGGCATCCAGATGGTGTCCCTGCACCACATCCGCACGGTCACCCGCCACCGAGAGGTGCTGGTGTACGCCGTCACCACGCTCGGCGTCGTCTTCCTGGGAGTCCTGGAGGGCGTGGCACTGGGGGTGGCCGCGGCCGTCGCCGTCGCCCTGCACCGCCTCGCCCACACCCGCATCACCCACGAGGAGAGTGAAGGAGCCCACCATGTACGCGTACGGGGGCAGTTGACGTTCCTCGCGGTGCCCCGGCTCAGCCGGGCGCTGCACCAGGTGCCCGCGGGCGCGGACGCCGTCGTGGAGCTGGACGGGTCGTTCATGGACCACGCGGCGTACGAGTCCCTGCAGGACTGGCAGAAAACGCACCTCACGCACGGCGGCACGGTCGATCTCACCGGCCGCACCGGGACGCGTATCGCGCTGTCCTCGCTGGGATCTCCCGCATCCGGGGCAGGCCCGGGGCGCGCGGAGACGTCGGCGTGCCGCTGCCGGCCCTGGACGCCATGGCGCAACCACCAGTGCGAGCGGCCGCCGTCCGCGCCACCCGGCGGCCATCCGGACGAGCCGGCCGACGCATCCGGACCGGGCGTACAGCGACTCGCACGCGGGATCAGCGCCTTCCAGCGGAACACCGCGCCGCTGGTACGCAGCGAGCTGTCCCGCCTCGCCCGTGAAGGACAGCGGCCGTCGCAGCTCTTCCTCACCTGCGCCGACTCGCGACTCGTCACCTCGATGATCACCTCCAGCGGTCCGGGCGACCTCTTCGTCGTCCGCAACGTCGGCAATCTGGTGCCGCTGCCCGGCGCCGAGAGCGGCGACGACTCCGTGGCCGCGGCGATCGAGTACGCCGTGGACGTCCTGGGGGTGCGCTCGATCACGGTGTGCGGGCACTCCGGATGCGGGGCGATGCAGGCTCTCCTCGCCTCGGAGCCGGATGGCGTGCGGACCCCGCTCCAGCGGTGGCTGCGGCACGGGCTGCCCAGCCTGCAGCGGATGGCCGACGACGAGCGGCCCTGGGCCCGGATCGCCGGCCGGGAGCCGACCGACGCGGTCGAGCAGCTGTGTCTGACCAACGTCGTGCAGCAGCTGGAGCATCTGCGGACCCACGAGGCCGTGAGCCGGGCGCTCGGCAAGGGCACCCTGGAACTGCACGGAATGTACTTCCACGTGGGCGAGGCGCAGGCGTATCTGCTCTCCGCCCGAGAGGAGGAGGACGTCTTCGGCAGGGTCGGGGCGGCCGGGGACCTGCGCAGCCCGGCATGACACACGGTGGTGCGCGACCCGCTCGGCCGGCCGCGCACCACCGCTCCGGCGGGCCGGGTTCATGTGCCGGGTGTGAGATGCGTCGCCATGTCGCCGGGTGAACCATGGCGGTGGTGCGTACGTGACCGAAACGAGAGCTGTTCAGGACAGACTCACAACAGGTCTAAACCAATTTCCGGCCGACCCTTGTCATCGAGCCCCCCGGTCTGGTGAGCTGTGGCCTGGGACACAACGGACACCCTGAGAAAGGGAGATGTCGTGAGCAACGAAAGCCTGGCCAACCTGCTGAAGGAAGAGCGCAGGTTCGCGCCCCCCGCCGAGCTGGCCGCGAACGCCAATGTCACGGCGGAGGCGTACGAACGGGCCAAGGCTGACAGGCTCGGCTTCTGGGCCGAGCAGGCCCGGAGGCTGACCTGGGCCACCGAGCCGACCGAGACACTGGACTGGTCGAACCCGCCGTTCGCCAAGTGGTTCAAGGACGGCACGCTCAACGTCGCCTACAACTGCGTCGACCGGCACGTCGAGGCCGGCCACGGCGACCGGGTCGCGATCCACTTCGAGGGCGAGCCCGGTGACAGCCGCGCCATCACCTACGCCGAGCTCAAGGACGAGGTCTCCAAGGCCGCGAACGCCCTGCTGGAGCTGGGCGTCCGCAAGGGCGACCGGGTCGCCGTCTACATGCCGATGATCCCCGAGACCGCGGTCGCGATGCTGGCCTGCGCCCGCATCGGCGCCGTGCACTCCGTCGTCTTCGGCGGCTTCTCGGCGGACGCGCTCGCCACCCGCATCCAGGACGCCGACGCCAAGGTCGTCATCACCGCCGACGGCGGCTACCGCCGCGGCAAGCCGTCCGCGCTCAAGCCGGCCGTCGACGACGCGATCGAGCGCGTGGACAACGTCGAGCACGTGCTCGTCGTGCGCCGCACCGGCCAGGA
>NZ_JBHUDX010000049.1:0-25975 GCF_042678285.1 Streptomyces caeni | reverse complement strand
TCATACGATCCCTGATCGCCTACGACCACTGATCACATCGGAATGACTCGTCTAGGGGATGTGGTCGTGGGGAGGGGCGTGTTTCACGTGGAACACGCCCATTCGTCCTGCACCCCTTCGTCCTGGTCTCAGAGGGGCAGTTTGAAGCCCACGTGCGATGCCTGGAAGCCCAGGCGCTCATAGAAGCGGTGGGCGTCGGTACGGGTGGCGTCGGAGGTGAGCTGGACCAACTGGCAGCCGTGGCGTCGGGATGTGTCGATCGCCCACTCGATGAGTTCCGTGCCGAGGCCGCCGCCGCGCTCGTCGGCGTGGATGCGTACGGCTTCGATGAGCGAGCGGGTCGCGCCGGTACGGGACAGCCCTGGGATGATCGTGAGTTGGAGGGTGCCGACGACACAGTCGTCGCGCACGGCGACCACGAGGTGCTGGTTCGGATCGTCGTGCAACCTCTCCAGCGCGCTCAGGTACGGCGCCAGGTCATCGGGTGACTCGCGCTGCGCGCCGAGGGGGTCGTCGGCAAGCATGGCGACGATGGCCGGGATGTCGTCCGCGACAGCGGGGCGTATGTCGAAATCTCCCATGACAGCACCCTAAACGGGGTGTACCGCCGCTGTGTGAACTGGGAGCGAGCGGTGCTCAGGCGGGCACGCTCAAAGATTCGACCACGCGTACCAGCGGTGCCAGTTCGGGGTTCTTCGCCGCCTCGTCGAGTGCCTCCCGCAAGGCGGCGTCATGGGTGGGACGGGCCTCCTCCAGGATCTTGAGGCCGGCGTCGGTGACGTTGGTGTAGATGCCGCGGCGGTCGGTGGGGCAGAGGTAGCGCGCAAGAAGGCCGCGGTCCTCGAGCCGGGTGACCAGCCGGGTGGTGGCGCTCTGGCTGAGGACCACGGCGTCGGCGACCTGCTTCATCTGGAGATGTCCGCCGTCGCCGTCGTGCTGTCGGCTGAGCACGTCGAGCAGCGAGTACTCCCGCACGCTCAGGCTGTGTCCGGCCTGCAGGGCGCGTTCGACATGGCTCTCGATCCTGCCGTGCAGCAGGGAGAGGGCGCACCAGCCCTGAGCGAGGGCGGTGAGTGAGGGGTCCGTCGCGGTCATGGCGTTCTCCTCCGTCCCGGAGCGGCTCGCCTCCAGGGTAGAGCACCGCCGCAATAGCCTTCGATTGCATATATAGAGCGTCTGCAATTATTGTGGGCGAGCGTAAAGTGCTCATGCAATCCTTTGGGAAGGTGTTCCCCATGCCTCTCGCGCTCCTGGCCCTGGCGATCGGGGCCTTCGGAATCGGAACCACCGAGTTCGTGATCATGGGTGTGCTTCCTCAGGTCGCGAACGACTTCGGGGTCTCCGTTCCCACTGCTGGGCTGCTCGTGACCGGATACGCCCTGGGCGTGATGGCAGGCGCGCCGATCATGACCGCACTCGGCACCAAGGTCTCCCGCAAGCGGATGCTGATGGTCCTGATGGGCCTGTTTGTCCTGGGCAATCTGCTTTCCGCGGTCGCCCCGGCCTTCGCGCTGATGCTGGCGGGCCGTGTGGTGGCCTCACTCGCCCACGGCGCGTTCTTCGGTATCGGCTCCGTGGTGGCCGCCGAGTTGGTCGCTCCGGAGAAGAAGGCCGGAGCCATCTCGATGATGTTCAGCGGTCTGACCGTCGCCAATGTCGTCGGTGTCCCCCTTGGCACGCTCGTCGGGCAGTCCGCCGGATGGCGCGTCACTTTCGCGCTTGTCGCCGCGCTCGGAGTGCTCGGGCTGTTCGGCGTCGCGCGGTTGGTGCCCGAGATGCCGCGGCCGGTGGGCGTTCACCTGGGGCACGAACTGGCCGCCTTCAGGAATGTCCAGGTGCTGCTCGCGATGGCGATGACCGTTCTCGGTTTCGGTGGAGTGTTCGCGGCCATCACCTACATCGCGCCGATGATGACCCACGTCGCCGGCTTCGCCGACGGCTCGGTCACCTGGCTGCTCGTCCTCTTCGGCCTCGGCATGGTCGGCGGCAACCTCGTCGGCGGCCGGTACGCGGACCGCGCCCTGCTGCCGATGCTGTACGCCTCGCTCGGCGGCCTCGCCCTGGTGCTTGCGCTGTTCACCGTGACCGCGCACCACAAGGTGCTCGCCGCGCTCACCATCGCCCTGATCGGTGCCCTCGGGTTCGCGACGGTGCCTCCGTTGCAGAAGCGGGTGCTGGACCACGCGCACGGTGCCCCGACCCTCGCCTCCGCCGCGAACATCGGTGCCTTCAACCTCGGCAACGCCCTGTCGGCGTGGCTCGGGGGCATCGTCATCGCGGCCGGTCTCGGCTACACCGCCCCCAACTGGGTCGGCGCCTTCCTTGCCGTGTCGGCCTTGCTGCTCGCGTTCCTCTCGGCCGCCCTCGAACGCCGTGAGCGGGCTTCCGGCACGGTCGTCGCAGGAGCGGCGGGCGCCGTGTCCGGCGAGCGGCCGACCGCCGTCCGCCACTGAGCGGGGCCGCTGCTTGGGGCGCTGCTCCTTCTGCCCGGACCGTGTGCCCCGGACGACCGGGGCACACGCGTGCGTCAGGGACCTCAGCCCGCTGCCACCGTCAGGGGAGCGAAGCGCCGTCTCCAGTCGCCGGGCAGGTCGGGGAAACCGTGCGTCATGACAGCGTTGGCGGCGACGGAGGCGAGACCACGCTCCTTCAGCCATGCCAGCAGGTCTGCGTGCCGCACATCGACGTCGGTGCGCAGTGGGCGGTCCGTGCCGGCGGCGAGGGAGGCGACGAGTGCCTTGGCTGTCTCCGGGTCGCGAGCGATGAGCGGACCCACGACCTGTGTGTCCATGTTGGGCCAGGCGGCCGCGTACCCGGTGATGCGTCCGTTCTCCTCGGCGACCCGCACTTGGTCGGCGAAGGCGGGCAGTCGCGTGATCATGTGTGTGCGGTCGACGCCGAAGACGTCGCCGTCGAGCCGGATCAGGGTGGTGAGGTCGCCCGCGGCGGCGGGCCGGGTGGCGACGGTGGACGGTGGTCCACCGGACGTGAAGTATCCGCGCACCATTTCTGAGCTGCCGGTGGCCTTGAAGCCGAGTTGCTCGTAGAGGGGACGGCCGCTGGGGGTCGCGTACAGGGTCAGCGGCGAGGTTTTGCACTCTGCCATCACATGCCGCATCAGCCGGCGGCCGATGCCCTGACGGGCATGACGCTCGGCGACGAGCACCATGCCGATGCCACACAGATCCGGAGTGTGCCGGGAGCCGTACTCGGTCACGACGCAGGCGGTGGCCAGACCGCCCTCGGGGTCGTCGATGCCGTACCCCTTTCCAGCGGTGAGGAGCAGGCACCACTTGTGTTCCTCCCGGGGCCAGCCCCGGTCCTCGGACAGGTCGGCACAGGCGGTGAGGTCCCGGGGTGTCAGTCGGCGGATGGGCAGAGCGGCGAGAGAAGGCATCGGCACGCAGGTCAGGCTGTCCGACCTCCGCGGGTGGCGTCCACCGTTTTGTGGTTGAGCGGACACGCTTTCGGCCAGGGTGTGCAGGTACATGCGGTACACGACAGATGTTTCACGTGAAACGGCGCAGACTCCCCCTGCTGTGTCCCGAGATGGCAGGGGGAGAAGTCAGCCCAGGTCAGGCGCGTGCATGGCCCGTACGCCCTCGATGTTGCCATCGAGGTAGTGCCGCAGCGACAGCGGTACGAGATGGACGGAGGCGATGCCGACACGGGTGAAGGGGACCCGCACGATCTCGTACTCGCCGGTGGGTTCTTCCACCTCGGGGCCGTGCCGGAGTCGCTCGTCCATGGACTCCAGATGGCAGACGAAGAAGTGCTGGACCTTCACACCGGTCGCGCCGCCGTCCTCGCCGATGTGCTCGACCGTGTCCACGAAGCAGGGCACCACGTCGGTGATCTTTGCACCGAGTTCCTCGTGCACTTCCCGGTGGAGCGCGTCGACGACGGTCGGGTCCGACGGCTCCACCCCGCCACCCGGGGTGACCCAGTAGGGATCGACGCCGGGCTTGGTCCGCTTGATCAGGATGAGGTCTTCGCCATCGAGCAGGATGGCACGGGCGGTGCGCTTGACCACGGGACGAACGGTCATGGGTGAAATGTGGCCCAGCCCGTTCCACGTGAAACATCCCGCACCCCACATGGCGTCGAACCCCGCGTGAACGCCGGACGACGCCGGACGACGCCGGGACGGTGGAGGGCCTGCGCCGTCGGAACCACCGGTCGGAGGCCCGTCCTGCGCCTGCTTGTCGCCGTGTTCTCCGCCGTCACTCCCCGTGGGGCGATCAGTCCCAGTCCGCCGCCGACTGCAGCAGCCGCTCGTGCGCCCGGGCGATGTACGGCATGGCCAGCGTCCCGGTGCGGACCACGAGGAAGTACGTCCGCAGCGGGGGCACCGCCGGTTCATGGAGGGCCACCACGTCGCCCCGTTCCAGTGCCATGGCGCAGAGGTAGCGCGGCAGTACGGCGAGTCCGGCACCGGTGGCGACACAGCCGAGGACGGCACGCAGATCGGGAACGATCACGGTGCCGGAGGCGGCCGGACGGGAGTCGAAGACGGAGGCCCAGTAGCGGGAGACGAACGGCAGCGACTCGTGCACCTCCACCATCGGGAAGTTCTCCAGGGCGGGCGCACCCTTGCGGCGCAGCTTCCCGGGGCCGATGCGGGAGGCCAGGCGCGGGGCGGCGACCAGCACGTGCTCTTCGTCGCAGAGCGGGGTCGCCGTGAGCAGGGCGCCACGTGGCCGGGTCGTGGTGATGGCCAGGTCGTGGTGTCCGGCGGCGAGTCCTTCCAGCGTCTCGTCGGCGTTGCCGAAGGAGGTGCGCAGGGCGAGTCCCGGTCCGCTGCCGCCGGTCAGCTGCACGAGTGCGGGCAGGGCGCGTTCGGCGGTGAACTCCGGGGGGCCGGCGAGATGGAGGGTGCGCACGGACGCGTGGTCGTCGAGACCGGTCTGGGCGATCTCCACGAGGGCGTCCAGGTGCGGTGCTGCCTTGTGGGCGAGTTCGTCGCCGATGGTCGTGGGGGTCACCCCGCGCGCCCGGCGCAGGAAGAGCGGACGGCCCAGTTGCCGTTCCAGAGTGCGGATCTGTGAGGTGACGGCCGGCTGGGAGAGGCCGAGCAGTGCGGCGGCGCGGGTGAAGGAGCCGGCCCGGTGCACGGTCACAAAGGTGCGCAGCAGGGCCAGATCCATGGTGCTCCCTTCCCTCCCCGCACCCCCGACCGCGCCAACTATAAATAAGTCGATAGGTCTCTGTCGCTAGCGTGATTGGACACTGACACAGAGTCAACTAGCCTAGTGCGCGCGGTTCTTCGCGCGCAGAACCGGGACGGTCCGAGCCACGAGGGGGGAGGCTCGGACCGTCCGTCGTCCGTGGCGGGGGCCTCGAAGGCAGCGAGTCGCGGTCCGCGCCGTGCGCAGCCGGAGCACCGGCCGCCGCTCGGGACGTGGTCACCGCGCCGACGCGTCGAGGGCGTGCAGTACATCCGCCACCAGGTCCTCGGGGTCCTCGGCGCCCGCGGAGAAGCGGATGAAGCCTTCGGGTACCGCGTCACCGCCCCACCGTCCACGCCGCTCGGCAGTGGACCGTACGCCTCCGAAACTCGTCGCGCTGTCGACGAGGCGCAGCGCGTCCAGAAAACCGTCGGCATGCTCGCGTGAGGGCAGGCAGAACGACACCACGCATCCGAAGCGCCGCATCTGCTGAGCGGCGGTCTTGTGCGAGGGGTCGTTGGGCAGGCCGGGATGGCGCAGTCCGGTCACCTCCGGCCGGCCGCGCAGCGCCTCGGCGACCGCGAGGGCGTTGGCCGTCTGCCGGTCGGCGCGCAAGTGGAGCGTGGCCAGGGAGCGGTGCGCCAGCCATGCCTCCATGGGGCCCGGGATGGCGCCGGCGATCTTTCGCCAGCGCCGCACGGAGGCCATCAGGCCGGCGTCCCGGGACACCACGTATCCGAGCAGGAGGTCCCCGTGCCCGGTGAGCATCTTGGTGCCGCTGGCCACGGAGAAGTCTGCACCCAGCTCCAGGGGGCGCTGGCCCAGCGGGGTCGCCAGTGTGTTGTCGACGGCGACGAGGGTGCCCTGTGCGTGCGCCGCGGCTACGAGCCGCCGCAGGTCGCAGACGTCGAGACCGGGGTTCGAAGGGGTCTCGATCCACAGCAGCCGTGCTCCGTCGAGGACGCCGAGCTGGGCGTCGCCGCCGGTCGGCGCGGTCCGCACCTCGACGCCGTACGCGGTCAGCTGCTCCCGTGCCAGCGGCAGCGCCTGATACCCGTCGTCGGGCATCACCACGGCGTCGCCGGCGCGCACCTGGGAGAAGAGAACGGCCGAGATCGCGGCCATGCCGGAGGCGAAGACGAGCGTCTCGACGCCGTCCTCGCCGGGTGCCTCCAGCTCGCCGATGGCGCGCTCCAGACGGGACCAGGTGGGGTTCTCGTCCCGCCCGTAGGTGTAGGGGCCGGTCGGCTCGCCGGGTAGGTGGTAGTGCGCGGCGAAGACGGGACCCGGCAGGGCCGGCTCGTACTTGACCGGTTCGGGCAGCCCGGCCCGTACCGCGCGTGTGCCGTCGCCGATGTCCTGGCCGGACGAGCCGGTGTCCTCCGGGTTCATGCCGCCCGTCCTTCCACGTGCTCCTGTACCACGGCGAGCAGAGCGAGGCTCGCTTCCTCCACCATCTCAAGACACTCCTCGAAGCCGTCCATCCCCCCGTAGTACGGGTCGGGCACGTCGAGGTCGTCGTCGGCGGCGCGAACGGAAGGGGCCTGCGCGGCGCTCTCGGGCGACGGGCGGGCGTACGAGCGCAGCAGCCGGATCTTCGCCGCGTCCTCAGGCGTGGGCGCGAGGCGGCGCAGGGCCTTGAGGTGCCCGGCGTCGAGGGCGATCACCAGGTCGAGGCGGGAGAACCAGGACGGCTGGAAACGGCGTGCGGTGTGATCGCTGTCATAGCCGTTATCCCTCAGGACGGCGACGGTGCGCGGATCGGCGCCCTCCCCCTCGTGCCAGCCGTCCGTGCCCGCGCTGTCGACCTCCACGAGGCCGTGGAGACCGGCCTCCTCGACATGTGCGCGGAAGACGTACTCGGCCATCGGCGAGCGGCAGATGTTGCCGGTGCACACGAAGCAGACGCGATAGGGCATGCGGCTCACTCAGTCCTCGTCGGGCAGGACGACGTGCAGCGCCCAGGAGACGACCGAGATGATCAGGCCGCCGAGGACGGCGGTCCAGAAACCCTCTACGTGGAAGCTCAGGTCCAGCTTGCCCGCCAGCCACGAGGTGAGCAGCAGCATCAAGGCGTTGACGACCAGGGTTATGAGGCCGAGCGTCAGGATGAACAGGGGAAACGTCAGCACCTTCACGACCGGCTTGACCAGGAAGTTCACCAGGCCGAAGAGCAGGGCGACGACGAGCAGGGTGCCGGCCTTCTTGCCGGTGCTCGAACCGGTCAGGGTGATCTTGTCGAGCAGCCAGACCGCGACGGCCAGAGCCCCCGCGTTGGCGATCGTCTTGACTACGAAATTCTTCATGTGTCTGATCGTGGCAGACGGCATCCGTGGTGAGTACCGAGCGAGGGCGGGCAAGATGAAGGCATTCCGGCTGGACGAACTGGAGGCGGAGCGCGCCGCCAACGAGGGTGCCTACCTCCAGTTCCTCCGGGAGCGGAACATGTCGGTCGGCCTGTATGCGCTCGACGCGGGTGACCACGACCCGCAGAACCCGCACCAGCAGGACGAGGTGTACTTCGTCGTCAGCGGCCGTGCCTCCATCACCGTCGGCCTGGAGACCACCCAGGTCGCCCGCGGCAGCGTTGTGTATGTACCCGCGGGGGTCACCCACAGGTTCCACCACATCACCGAGGACCTGAGGGTTCTGGTGGTGTTCTCTCCGCCCGAGAGCTGAGCCCCGGTCCCGGGGTTCCCTAGGGGGAGGATCAGGGGAGGACAAGGGACGCGAGTCGCCCGTTCCGGCCCCTGGCGGCCCTAGCATCGAAGGCAGGACAACCGAAGGACCCGGACAGCGCAGCCCCCGAAGGAGTCGCGGGGCAACGGGCGGAGAGACAAGGACGAGGCGATGCGAGAGATCTTCGCGGGTTTGCCGTGGTGGGTGAAGTGGGTCGCGGTGCCGGTCATCGCCCTGGTCGTCTTCGGCAGCGTGATAGTGAGCGTCATCAGCGTCGTCATCGGGCTGCTCTTCAAGGTGCTGCTCTTCGTCGCGTTGGTCGGCGGTCTGATCTACGTCGTGCGGAAGTTCATGTCGAGCTCGTCGTCACGCGGCGACTGGTGAGGCCGGGCGGCCCCGAACCCGCGGGGCCGCCGGGCGCGCGGTAACGGGCGTGCGGTAACAGGAATCTGAGGTTCCCTCGGGTGGGGGAAGTTTTCACGGTGACGCGGTCTGCGGGTGGCGGCCGACCGTTAAAGTCCGGAGCTCGACGCGCGGCAGGCCCCGCGCGTGGCGCATCCCCTCCCGTGTCGCCGCACGGGAGGTCCTCCTCGCGCTCCGGGAGTGACCTTGGCCACGGTTGGCACCGCACCCGTGAACCCATCAGCCCCGCCCACCCCGCCCGCACAGCGGCGCGCCTCACCGGCGGAAACGCACCTTCCGCCCGTGCAAGCGCACTCCACCACCCTCATCGGATCCGTGCAGCGGGCGATGCGGCTGCTGGAGGCCGTCGCCGCCCGCGAGTACGGGGCTCCCGCCAAGCAGCTGGCGCGCGAGGTCGGTCTGGCCCTCCCCACGGCGTACCACCTGCTGCGGACCCTGACCCACGAGGGCTATCTGCGCCGCGAGAAGGGTCTGTTCTTCCTGGGGGAGGCGGCCGAGCGTCTGAGCGGCGCAGCGGCTCAGCAGAAACGTCGCAGCATGGTGAACGAAGCGCTCGCGCAATGGCGTGATTCCATCGGCGTACCCGTGTACTACGCCGTCTACCGCGAGGGGGAGATCGAGGTCCGCAGCGTCGCCGACTCCCCTGCCTGCCCGGCGGTCGCGGAGTGGGCCGACTTCCGCGAGACCGCGCACGCCCACGCGATCGGTCAGTGCCTGCTCTCCCAGCTGGACGAGGAGGCCCGTCGGGACCACCTCGACCGCTACCCCGTGCAGCCGATCACCCCGTACACCGTGCGTGACGAGCAGACGCTGCTGCGGAGACTGGAGGGCCTCGGGCGGATGGAACCCGTCATCGAGCGCCAGGAGTACGCGCTCGGGACGGTCTGTGCCGCGATTCCCCTCACCGTGGGGGCGACGGCAGCGGCGGTGGCCATCTCCCTGCCGTGCCGCCAGGCGGACCGATTGCTGCCCGCGGCGCGCCGGTTGCAGGCGGAGGCCGGCAGGCTGCTGGGGACACACGCGCTCTCTATCAGCATCTGAAAACTCACTCCTTGTGATCTGCTGTGTACTTTCAGCAAACTTTCAGTAGGTGTCAGGTGATCATTCCTGGCCAGTCGACGGCTACTGACGGGGTAGGCGATGCGCGAGTCGGTGCAGGCAGAGGTCATGATGAGCTTTCTCGTGTCGGAGGAGCTCTCGTTCCGCATTCCGGTGGAACTGCATTACGACACGTGTGATCCCTATGCCGTGCGGCTGACGTTCCATCTGCCCGGTGATGCCCCCGTGACCTGGGCCTTCGGGCGTGAGCTGCTGGTCGACGGGGTGGGCCGGCCGTGCGGGGAGGGGGATGTGCACATCTCTCCCGCCGAGCGGGACGGCTTCGGCGATGTGCTGATTCGGCTCCAGGTGGGCGCCGACCAGGCACTGTTCCGGTCGGGGGCTGTGCCCCTCGTCGCGTTCCTCGACCGCACGGACAAGCTGGTGCCTCTTGGGCAGGAGGGCTCCCTCGCGGACTTCGACGCTCATCTGGAGGAGGCCCTGGACCGGATCCTGGCGGAGGAACAGAGCGCGGGCTGAAGCGGCGTACGGCGCCGTAACGGTTCCTCGCAGCGTTACGACAGTCCCAGCCGCGTGCCGTAACGCTTCTGCAAGGCCCTCAGGGCACGGTGGACCTGAGGCGCACGGTGACCTCAGTGCCTGCGGCGGCGGCCCCTTCCTCCTCGGGCGGGCGCCGCGGGCCGGGCGGCCGGGACGGCGGCCGGGCGGTCCGCCGCGACCACGACGGCGGCCAGCGCCGTGGTCACCGGCACCGAGGCGACCAGACCGATCGAGCCGACGAGGGTCCGTACGATCTCCTCGGCGACCAGCTCGCTGCCGGCGACCGTGACGACGCTGCTCTGCGCGATCGAGAAGAGCAGCAGCAGGGGCAGGGCGGCACCCGCATAGGCCAGGACGAGCGTGTTGACGACCGAGGCGATGTGGTCGCGGCCAATGCGGATGGCCGCCCGGTACAGACCGCGCCAGCCCATCGACGGATTGGCCTCGTGCAGCTCCCACACCGCGGAGGTCTGCGTCACCGTCACGTCGTCGAGGACACCCAGGGAGCCGATGATGACGCCGGCCAGCAGCAGACCGCTCATGTCGATCGACGGGTACAGGCCGTGGATCAGACCGGTGTTGTCGTCCGTGTTGCCGGTCAGCGCCGCCCAGCCGATGAACCATGAGCCCAGCACACCGATCAGCGACAGGGAGATGAGCGTGCCGAGCACCGCCACGGAGGTGCGAGCCGAGAGGCCGTGACACATGTAGAGGGCGATCAGCATGATGGCGCTGGACCCGATTACGGCCACGAGCAGCGGATTCGAGCCCTGCAGGATCGCAGGCAGGATGAACAGGCTCAGCACCAGGAAGCTGACCGCCAGAGCGACGAGCGCCATCACGCCACGCATCCGTCCCACGACCACCACGGCGACGGCGAAGAGGCCGGCGAGCAGCGCCATGGGGAACGAGCGGCTCACGTCGGTCACCGAGTACTGCAGGTCCTTGGGCGCGGAGGGTTCGTACGCGACCACGACCTTCTCGCCCTGATGCAACTGCCGTGACTGGTCGGGCTGGACTATCTCCGTGAAGGTACGGCCCTTGTCCTTGCCGGTGTCGACGCGCACCGTCGCCTTGCGGCAGGCGCCCTTGGGCTCCTGCGGAACGGAGGAGTCCGCGGCGGCGGAGGTGTCACCGGTCGGTGCGCCCCCCGAGGCGTTCACGGCCCCGCAGTCCACCGCCACCACCTTGGTGACCGTGGCCTGCTGGGACTGCCGGTCGAAGCCGACGCCGGTGCGCTTGTGCGAGGGGACACCGTCGGGCCACAGCATCACGAGACCGATAGCGACCGCCACGGTGAACGGGATCAGGATCGCGGCGATGACTCGGCGCAGGTGGTGCGACACGGGGGCCGCGGGACCGTGGCTGTGGCTGTGGGAATGGCCGTGTCCGTCAGGGGGGCCATGGCTGTGGGGCGACTCGGGGGGCAGGGGCGGAGGCGGGTGCTGTGTCGTGGTCACGGACCGAATCATCGCAAGAGCCCGTGAGGCCCACTGTTCAGCTTGCCCGAAGAGACGCTAGCGTGAGAGCACCTTTGCACACGCGGGAGCTCGGAGCACCGGGCTGAGAGGGCGCTGACCTCCGCAGACGCGATGTTTCACGTGGAACATCGGCGGGCGGACACCGCTGCGTCGACCGCTGAACCTGTTACCGGGTAATGCCGGCGTAGGGAGTAGGTCTCATGACCATCAAGGACGCACGCACGCCTGCCTCCGTTCAGGAAGACCAGTCCCAGGAGGTCCGGAAGTCCATCGGCTGGCACAAGGGGTATGTCGAGGGTTCGCGCCCCGACCTTCGGGTGCCGGTCCGTCAGGTGCATCTCACCAACGGGCAGTCGGTCTCCCTGTACGACACCTCGGGCCCGTACACCGATCCACTCGTCGAGACCGATGTCCGCAGGGGCCTGGCGCCGCTGCGGGAGAACTGGATCGTCGCCCGCGGTGACACCGAGGAGTACGCGGGCCGTCCCGTCCGTCCCGAGGACGACGGGATCAGGCACACCTCGCCCCGTGGGGGGCTGCGCAACCTCGACGCGGTGTTCCCGGGTCGGCCGCGTCAGCCGCGTCGGGGCCGCGACGGGCAGGTGGTGACACAGCTCGCGTACGCACGCCGGGGGGAGATCACCCCGGAGATGGAGTTCGTGGCGATCCGGGAGAACGTTTCCCCTGAGGTCGTCCGCGAGGAGGTCGCGGCGGGCCGCGCGGTCCTCCCCGCCAACGTCAACCACCCGGAGAGCGAGCCGATGATCATCGGCAAGCGGTTCCTGGTGAAGGTCAACGCCAACATCGGCAACTCCGCGGTGACGTCCTCCATCGAGGAGGAGGTCGAGAAGATGACCTGGGCGACCCGCTGGGGTGCAGACACGGTCATGGACCTGTCCACCGGCCGCAACATCCACACCACCCGCGAGTGGGTGCTGCGCAACTCCCCCGTGCCGATCGGCACGGTGCCGCTCTACCAGGCCCTCGAAAAGGTCGACGGGAAGGCCGAGGAGCTGACCTGGGAGATCTACAAGGACACCGTCATCGAGCAGGCCGAGCAAGGCGTGGACTACATGACGGTCCACGCGGGCGTTCGTCTGGCGTATGTGCCGCTGACCGCGAACCGCAAGACCGGCATCGTGTCGCGGGGCGGGTCG
This sequence comes from Streptomyces caeni, assembly GCF_042678285.1. Taxonomy (NCBI): domain Bacteria; kingdom Bacillati; phylum Actinomycetota; class Actinomycetes; order Kitasatosporales; family Streptomycetaceae; genus Streptomyces; species Streptomyces caeni. The sequence goes on along the minus strand of NZ_JBHUDX010000049.1, from coordinate 13,468 downwards.
ATCATGGCGGCGTGGTGCCTCGCGCACCACAAGGAGTCCTTCCTGTACGAGAACTTCGAGGAACTGTGCGAGATCTTCGCGGCCTACGACGTCACGTACTCGCTGGGCGACGGCCTGCGGCCGGGCTCGATCGCGGACGCCAACGACGAGGCGCAGTTCGCGGAACTGCGGACTCTCGGGGAACTCAACCGTGTCGCCAGGCGTTTCCACGTCCAGACCATGATCGAGGGCCCGGGACACGTTCCGATGCACAAGATCAAGGAGAACATCGACCTGCAGCAGGAGATCTGCGATGAGGCTCCGTTCTATACGCTCGGCCCGCTGACGACGGACGTCGCGCCGGCGTACGACCACATCACCTCCGGCATCGGTGCCGCGATGATCGCCTGGTGGGGCACGGCCATGCTCTGCTACGTCACGCCCAAGGAGCACCTGGGCCTGCCCGACCGCGACGACGTCAAGACCGGCGTCATCACCTACAAGATCGCGGCTCATGCGGCCGATCTCGCCAAGGGGCATCCCGGCGCTCAGGACTGGGACGACGCGCTGTCCGACGCGCGCTTCGAGTTCCGCTGGGAGGACCAGTTCAACCTGGCCCTCGACCCGGACACGGCCCGGGACTTCCACGACGAGACGCTCCCGGCGGAGCCGGCCAAGACGGCCCACTTCTGCTCGATGTGCGGACCGAGGTTCTGCTCGATGAAGATCAGCCACAGCATCACGGAGCGGTTCGGAGGCGAGCGGGCCGACGGCGCCACGGCCGACGACATCGCCGAGGGGATGCTGCGGAAGTCGAAGGAGTTCGCGGCGAGCGGGAACCGGCTCTATCTGCCCCTGGCCGAGTAGCCGCGGCTGGCGCCGGCATGCCCCGGAGTCCTGGAATCCGGGAGTCCTGGAACCCCTCCGGGGCATCGCCGGCTCCACCGAGTGCTCCGCTGATCGGCGTAGCTCTGGGGCGAGCGAGCCTGCCGTCCGGACGGGGAGGGCAAGGATGCGCCCGAGGTGCTTGCGATGGCTGGCGGCGACGTGCCCATGTTCGTCGATGAGAGCGGGCGGGTGCTCGAGTGGCGGCGTCCGGCCGAGGAACGGTTCGGACGGTCAGCCGAGGAGACCCTGGGCCGTCCCGTGGCGGCGCTCCTGCACGGGGCCGCGGGCGGTGACGCATGGCGCCGGGAAAGGTTCGCGGACCTCTCCCCGGTGCTGTTGAAGTACGTACTGCGGGATGCCTCGGTGGGCCGGGGGTGTTCGCGGCGGCGGACACCGCGACGGGGCAGGACGTGGCGATCCTGAGGGCGATGTTCATGCAGTCCCCGGTGGGCCTGCACGTGCTCGACGACCAACTGCGCGTGGTCGGTGTGAACACCGCGACGCGCGCCAGGAAACCGCGTTCACCACGGAGCTCATCGTCAGCGAACTGGTCGGCAACGCGGCCCGCCACGGGGCGCCTCCCCTCCGGTTGCGGTTGATCCGCGACCGCATGCTGACCTGCGAAGTAAGCGACGCGGCGACCAGCGCTCCCGTGTGCAGCACGCCCGCACCGTGGATGAGACGGGACGGGGGCTCTTCAACATCGCGACCCTCGCCACCCAGTGGGGGACGCACTACCCCATACAGGGCAAGACGATCTGGGCGGAACTGCCGGCGGAAGCGTCACAGCGGGACGTCTTCGCAATCGCGTCGCCCGGTGACGTGAGGACGTGAGGGAGCGGTGGCGGGCGCGGCCGCCCGGGGGCGCCCCGGGACGGCCGCCGACCGCTCCCCCCCCGCATCGCCGGTACTCGCTCCAGGCACCCGTACCCGGCGGGCGCCGCCGACGGGCGTAGCGGCACACGCCGCAGACACCGGTACCGTCCCCCCGCGGACGGCCCGGTGTGCGACGTCCTCACGTCCGATGCCCCAGGTCCGAGGACCTCGGTGTGCGACGCCCCCGCGTTCGACGCCCCCGGAAATCCGGTGTCCGAGGACCTCGGCAGCCGGAGGCCGCCCCCGTCACTCCGGCTGGTGCTCCGGCCCCCCGAAGTCCGGGCTGGTGAAGTCCGGGCTGGAGAAGCTGGGGCGCGGTCCCGCGGCGGGGCCGCTGTCGGGGCTGCTGAAGCCCGGGCGGTCGTAGCCGAGGTGCGGGATACGGCTGGGTGTCGTTTCCGGGGTCTTCCGGCTCATCGCGGCCGCGCCCGGATCGGCGAGCGCGTCGCGCAGGAACGGCAGGATGCCGCGCTCCAGCAGGGCCTCGCGCCAGGCTTCCCTGGCGCGGGCCACCTCCGCCGTCAACTCGCCCCCGGACCCCTCCTCATGTGCGGAGGAGCCGTTGCGCAGAGCGGTGAGGAGGAGGGCGACCGCGGCGACCAGTATTGCCGCCGCGGTCACCGCGCCGAAGACCCACCCGGTGGTCAGGAGGGTCCGGGCGAACGCCTGGTGCGGGTTGACCATCCTGAGGATGTAGCCCACGAGCAGGAAGATCGCCGCGGCGGCACCGGCTAGGAAGGGGGCGAGCACCGCGATGACGGCGCCGGCACCGGCGCTCGCGGCGGCCTCTCCCACGGTGGCGGCGAGCCCCAGCCCGTCCGGGTCCGGCCCCGTGGAGCCGGCGGCGTCCTCGTGGACGGGCGGGGCGGACGGCGCCGGCCGGCGCAGTTCCTCGCGCACCTTCACGTAGTAGTGGTACTCGGTGGCCGCCGCCGAGGCGATCAGGGCGGTGGCGTTCAGCGCCATGGTGCGCAGCTGTTCGGGGTTGAGCCGCTGTCCCACGGCGGTCAGGTCCGGGCGGTGTGGTGCGGAGCGCAGCGCCTCATCGAGGATCCGCTCGTAGTCCTGGCGGTCCTCGCTCATCAGGTGCTGCGGAACGATGTTCATGTGCATCCCCCGATGCTCCGTAGGGCTTGGGGCTCGGCATGCTGACGAGCCGTCGGGCAGAAACGGAGGGGAGCCTGCTACGGATAAGCCGATGGTAGAGCGGTGACGGCACACGGTGACAGGGGGTTTCAGGAAATTGCCCCCGTGCCTGCGCTGTTCCCCGCCGGTCCCTCGCCGGGGGATCGCTACCCGGTGAACGCTCAGGAAGCCATGGGAAGTTGCTGGACCAGCAGCTTTCCGGCCATGGTCACTCCGCCGTCCATCGCGATCGCCAGCCCGTCCGCATAGACGTGCGGTCCCTCGACCACCGGACCCGCGCCGTCCTCGCCGTCCTCGGAGCCGACCTCGCCCAGGAGGTACGGGATGGGGCTGTGGCCGTGGACGACGCGACTGCCGCCGTAGGCGTCCAGGAGGGACCGCACGGCGTTGGCTCCGCCCTCGTCGCGGAAGGCGAAGCGCTTCGTGAACTTCCGGAAGAGGTCCCACACCTCGTCCGCGTCGTTGCGTGTGAGCGTCTCCCGGACGGTGTCGTTGACCGCCTCGATGGAGTCACCGTAGTCGAGGTAGGCGGTGGTGTCCGAGTGGACCAGCAGATGCCCGTCGACCTCCACGAGCGCGTCCAGGCGGGCCATCCACTGCAGATGGTGGTCCTGGAGCCGGTCCATGTCGGTCTTCTGGCCGCCGTTGAGCAGCCAGGCCGCCTGGAAGGTGGCGGTGCCCGCGCCGGAGTTGACGGGCGTGTCGCCGAACCGCTTCGCGCCGAGCAGCAGCAGTTCGTGGTTGCCCATGAGCGCCTTGCAGTAGCCGCCGGCCGCGGCCGCCTCCGCCGACAGCCGCATCACCAGGTCGATGACGCCGATGCCGTCGGGTCCCCGGTCGGTGAAGTCGCCCAGGAACCACAGCCGCGTCGTGCCCGCCGACCAGCGGCCCGCCGCATCGACGAGCCCCTTCTCCCGCAGCGCCGCCATCAGCTGGTCGAGGTAGCCGTGGACGTCCCCGACGACGAACAGCGGACCGGGTCCGTCGGCGGGCTGCGGGGCGGGTGCCGCCGTGGGGTCGAGGGTCACCTGGAGCGTGTCACCGCGGTTGATGACCGGGAGGTCCCGTTCGGTGGGGGTGTACGCGGCGGAGTACTCCTGGGGGTACCCCTCCGGTGCCTCGCCGGGGCCGGGGACCTCGCTCGGGGGCGTGCTCTGCGGGTAGGGACCGGGCTCGTGGACGTAAGCGGGCACCCGGAAGTCGCGCAACGTAGCCGTCCGCTCCACCTCGGGTCCCTGACCGGCCCCCTGAGTCATCGACCCCTCCACCATCGCGCCGCATCTGCACCGCATCGGACTGCCTGGTCGCAGCGGCCCGCGGTGTCGTGCGCCCATCATAGGAATGCGGATCGCGCCATGTGATGACCCAGGGGTGGTGAATCGAGGGAGACCCCGGTCCGCTGAGGCTTTCGCCCTGAATGGGCGGGGCTCGTGCCCCCGGGGCACAGCGCCTTCCGTGGCCGGCCGCGGGCAACCGGTTCGTCAACCGCGGGTCACCGGCGGGCTACCTTCCCTCGGGCGACCGGGGAGGGCTGATCGTGGTACGGGGCGAGCGCCGCTCGGACGACGTGCGCACGATCAGTTCCGTCGGTATCACCTGCTCGACCGGCTGGTCCGACTCCACCCCCTCGATGGCGTCGATGAGGAGCTGGACCACCGCGGTGCCGATCCGGCGCGGCTTCAGCGAGAGGGTCGTGACGGGCGGCTCGGTGTTGGCGTACACGGTGGACTCGCTGCAGCAGACGAGCAGCAGGTCGTCGGGGACGCGCAGTCCGTAGCGGCGGGCGGCGGCCAGCAGGTCGGTGCCGTTCGGGTCGAAGAGTCCGTAGACGGCGTCGGGGCGGTCGGGGCGGGCCAGCAGCCGGTCGGCGGCGACGGCGCCCGCGCAGGGGTCGTGGGCCGGGTACGCCTCGTAGACGGGGTCCTGCCCGACGCGCTCGCACCAGTTCAGGTACGCGGTCGTGGACAGGTGCGTGTAGGTGTCGGTCGTTGTTCCGGTCAGCAGTCCGATCCGGCGGGCGCCCGCCTCGGCCAGGTGGTCGAGGATGCCCAGGACCGCGGCCTCGTGGTCGTTGTCGACCCACGCGGTGACCGGGAGCGAGCCGGCCGGGCGGCCGTCCGAGACGACCGGTAATCCCTGCCGGACCAGTTCGCTGACCACGGGGTCCTGGTCGGACGGGTCGATGACGACCGTGCCGTCCAGGGCGACGTTCGACCACACGTCGTGGCGTGAGGTCGCGGGGAGGATGACCAGGGCGTAGCCCCGCGCGAGCGCGGCCGAGGTGGCGGCTCTGGCCATCTCCGCGAAGTACGCGAACTCGGTGAAGGTGAAAGGTTCATCCCCGTACGTGGTCACGGTCAGGCCGATCAGCCCCGACTTGCCCGTACGGAGGGTGCGGGCCGCGGCCGAGGGCCGGTAGCCCAGCCGGTCGGCGACCTCGCGGACGTGGCGTCGGGTGGCGTCCGGCAGGCGCCCCTTGCCGTTGAGGGCGTCGGAGACGGTCGTGATGGAGACCCCGGCGGCGGCCGCCACGTCTCTGATGCCCGCCCGGCCCGGGCGGCTGCCTCGGCGGGAGGTTTCTGCGCGGCTCACCTGGTGCTTCCCTGCTGCTGTCATGGCGAGCCGATAGTAGGGCTCATGCGGTGGGGTAGTGCGGACGCATATGCACTCATTGAGAGGCACGTTTCTGCATGGTCAATGGCCCTCAAATGCCTTGCAATGCAAGGGACTTGAGTGATGCAACGGCAGTACGTGACTTGTCGGCCCGCAGAAGCCTGCCAAGGTCGCGATATTGCGAAGAGGTCTCAACTCACCTTCACGAGGGATGCGCGCCACGGCGTGAGCCACCGGCGCGCGTGGCGACGGGCGACGCGCCCCTCGATTCATGCACCTTCTTACGGTGATATGCCCGATTTCCATCCGCGGTGACACGGGTTTCTTCCGTGATGTCCCCGGAGGTTGTCCACAGCCCATTCGCAGCGACGCCGAATCCTCATAAGGTGAGAAGCATTGGAAGCCGGTGGCCGTCATGAGCCGGTGGTTGCGCGAGGAGGACTGCGGTGAGCGAGACGAGCCCGAGGCTGCGTGCCGAGCTGGAGGGTATCCCCACCTACAAGCCGGGCAAGCCTGCCGCGGCCGGTGGCCCGGTGGCCTACAAACTGTCCTCGAACGAGAATCCGTACCCGCCGCTGCCGGGCGTGATGGAGAGCGTGACGGCGGCGGCCGCGTCCTTCAACCGCTACCCGGACATGGCGTGCTCGGGCCTGATGCGCGAGCTGTCGGAACGCTTCGGGGTGCCCCAGTCCCACCTCGCCACGGGCACCGGCTCGGTCGGGGTCGCCCAGCAGCTGCTGCAGGCCACCAGCGGCCCGGGTGACGAGGTGATCTACGCCTGGCGGTCCTTCGAGGCGTACCCGATCATCACGCAGATCAGCGGTGCGACATCGGTGCAGGTGCCGCTGACCCCGGGAGACGTGCACGACCTGGACGCGATGGCGGACGCGATCACCGACCGGACCCGGCTGATCTTCGTCTGCAATCCCAACAACCCGACCGGCACCGTGGTGCGCCGGGCCGAGCTGGAGCGCTTCCTCGACCGGGTGCCGGCCGACGTGCTGGTGGTGCTGGACGAGGCGTACCGGGAGTTCAACCGTGACGTCCAGGTACCGGACGGCATAGAGCTGTACCGCGAGCGGCCGAACGTCTGTGTGCTGCGCACCTTCTCCAAGGCGTACGGCCTCGCCGGGCTGCGCGTCGGCTTCGCGATCGCCCATGAGCCGGTGGCCGCGGCGCTGCGCAAGACGGCGGTTCCGTTCGGGGTGAGCCAGCTGGCGCAGGAGGCGGCGATCGCCTCCCTGCGCGCGGAGGACGAGCTGATCGGCCGGGTCGGCTCGCTGGTGTGCGAGCGCACACGGGTGCTGGACGCGCTGCGCGCCCAGGGCTGGAAGGTGCCCGACAGCCAGGCGAACTTCGTCTGGCTGCGGCTGGGGGAGCGCACGGTCGACTTCGCCGCCGCCTGCGAGCAGGCCGGCGTGGTCGTGCGGCCCTTCCCGGGCGAAGGGGTGCGTGTGACGATCGGCGAGACCGAGGCGAACGACATCTTCGTGAAGGTGGCGGAGGCATTCCACAGGGAGCTCTAGCCTCCGTCGGTCTGCTCCTGGAGCGCATCGCCGCACCGCGCGGCCACAGCCCGGGGCCGGTCGGCCCCGGGTCTGGTACCCCCCCTGCCCTCTCGACGCCTGGACTCATGGGTAATAATGGCTTGTGAATGTGAACGCGTTCACAAGCGCGAGGTGCTTTGCCCCTGTGACGTATGCGCTGTGGGGCCGCGATGCCCGCGTGATTCGGCGACGTAAGGAAAGGAGGGGGCGACGTGGACCTGGCTTTGGCGCCGGAAACGTTGGCTCGGTGGCAGTTCGGCATCACCACCGTCTACCACTTTCTGTTCGTCCCGCTGACGATCTCGCTTGCCGCCTTGACGGCAGGCCTCCAGACCGCCTGGGTGCGAACGGAGAAGGAGAAGTACCTCAGGGCGACGAAGTTCTGGGGCAAGCTCTTCCTGATCAACATTGCGATGGGTGTCGTCACCGGCATCGTCCAGGAGTTCCAGTTCGGTATGAACTGGTCCGACTATTCGCGCTTCGTCGGCGACATCTTCGGTGCGCCGCTGGCGTTCGAAGCTCTTATCGCCTTCTTCTTCGAGTCCACCTTCATCGGACTGTGGATCTTCGGCTGGGACAAGTTGCCGAAGAAGCTCCATCTCGCCTGCATGTGGATGGTCGCCATCGGCACCATCCTGTCGGCGTACTTCATCCTCGCGGCGAACTCCTGGATGCAGCACCCTGTCGGCTACCGCTTCAACAAGGCGAAGGGGCGCGCGGAGCTCACCGACTTCTGGCACGTCCTGACCCAGAACACCGTGCTTACCCAGGTCTTCCACACTCTGTCGGCGGCCTTCCTCACGGGTGGCGCGTTCATGGTCGGCATCGCCGCCTACCTCCTGCTGCGCAAGAAGCACGTGGCCGTGATGAAGACCTCGCTGCGGCTCGGCCTGGTGACCGTCATCATCGGCGGACTGCTCACCGCGGTCAGCGGCGACTCCCTCGGCAAGGTCATGTTCAAGCAGCAGCCGATGAAGATGGCCGCTGCCGAGGCGCTCTGGGACGGCCAGAACTCCGCGCCGTTCTCGATCTTCGCCTACGGAGACGTCAGCAAGGGGCACAACACCGTCGAACTGTCCGTTCCCGGCCTCCTGTCGTTCCTCGCCGACAATGACACGGGCTCCTACGTCCCCGGCATCAACGACACCGAGAAGGCCGAGCAGCAGAAGTACGGCGCCGGCGACTACCGCCCCATCATCCCTGTCACCTTCTGGTCCTTCCGCTGGATGATCGGCTTCGGCATGGCGTCCTTCGCCATCGGCCTGGTCGGACTCTGGCTCACCCGCAAGAAGTTCATGTTGCCGCAGCACCTGCGCGTCGGTGAGGACGAGGTGCCGCATCTGGTCCTCTTCAAGAAGAAGGCCCTCGGCCCGACGCTCACGACGTGGTACTGGCGCATCGCGATCCTGACCCTGGCCTTCCCGCTCATCGCCAACTCCTGGGGCTGGATCTTCACCGAGATGGGCCGGCAGCCGTGGGTCGTCTACGGCGTGCTGCGCACCAGTGACGCCGTCTCCCCCGGGGTCTCCCAGGGCGAGGTCATCACCTCGATGACCGTGTTCACGCTGCTCTACGCGATCTTGGCCGTCATCGAGGTCAAGCTGCTCGTGAAGTACGTCAAGGCGGGACCGCCCGAGCTGACCGAGGCGGATCTCAACCCGCCCACCACGATCGGCGGCGACTCCCAGGACGCCGACAAGCCGATGGCCTTCTCCTACTAGGCCGAGGGAGCGCTGACATCATGCAACTTCACGACGTCTGGTTCGTCCTCATCGCGGTTCTCTGGATCGGGTACTTCTTTCTGGAGGGCTTCGACTTCGGGGTCGGCATCCTCACCAAGCTGCTGGCTCGAAGCCGCCAGGAGAAGCGAGTGCTGATCAACACGATCGGCCCCGTCTGGGACGGCAACGAGGTATGGCTGCTCACCGCGGGCGGCGCTACCTTCGCCGCGTTCCCTGAGTGGTACGCGACCCTCTTCTCCGGTTTCTATCTGCCGCTGCTGATCATCCTGATCTCCCTGATCGTGCGTGGTGTCGCCTTCGAGTACCGGGCCAAGCGGTCCGAGGAACACTGGCAGCGCAACTGGGAGACCGCGCTGTTTTGGACCTCGCTGATTCCGGCGTTCCTGTGGGGCGTGGCCTTCGGCAACATCGTGCGGGGTGTCAAGATCGACCGGCACCTGGAGTACGTGGGTACGTTCTGGGATCTGCTGAACCCGTTCGCGCTGCTCGGCGGACTGGTGACGCTCAGCCTGTTCACCTTCCACGGGGCGGTGTTCACAGCGCTGAAGACGGTCGGCGACATCCGTGAGCGGGCTCGGAAGCTGGCTCTGAAGGTGGGGCTGGTGACCGCCGTGCTGGCCCTGCTCTTCCTCGTCTGGGCGCAGATCGACCAGGGTGACGGCCGGAGCCTCGTCGCCATGATCGTGGCGGTTGCCGCGCTCGTCGCGGCGCTCGTGGCGAACCAGGCGGGGCGCGAGGGGTGGTCGTTCGCGCTCTCCGGGGTCACCATCGTGGCGGCGGTCGCGATGCTCTTCCTGACGCTCTTCCCGAACGTCATGCCGTCCACGCTCAATGCCGACTGGAGCCTGACGGTGACCAACGCCTCGTCGAGCCCCTACACCCTGAAGATCATGACGTGGTGCGCCGGCATCGCGACGCCGATCGTCCTGCTCTACCAGGGCTGGACGTACTGGGTGTTCCGTAAGCGCATCGGTACGCAGCACATCGCCGTGGAAGCGGTGCACTGATTCCGGCCGGTGGGTGTGTTTCACGTGAAACACACCCACCCGGGATCGAAGAGCATGTTTCACGTGAAACGTGCTCCAGGAAGAGGGTGTGTCTCAGGTGAAACCGATCGACCCGCGACTACTTCGCCACGCCCGTGCCACCCGCTTCTTCCTCGCGGCCGTCGTCGGCCTCGGTGGCGTCGGAGCGGTCCTGGTCATCGCCCAGGCGATGCTGATCGCCGAAGTGGTGGTCGGTGCCTTCCAGCACCACCACTCGGTCGCCGGTCTGCGTACTCCCCTGACGCTCCTGGTGGCCGTGGCGATCGGTCGCGCACTGGTCTCGTGGCTCACCGAACTCGCCGCCCACCGGGCGAGCGCTGCGGTGAAGTCCGAGCTGCGGGGGCGGCTGCTGGAGCGGGCGGGGGCTCTGGGGCCGGGGTGGCTGAGCGGGCAGCGGACCGGATCGCTGGTCGCCCTGGCCACGCGTGGAGTCGACGCCCTCGACGACTACTTCTCCCGCTATCTGCCCCAGCTGGGCCTGGCGGTCGTCGTCCCCGTGGCCGTGCTGGCGCGGATCGTCACCGAGGACTGGGTGTCCGCGGCCATCATCGTCGGCACACTGCCTCTGATTCCGCTCTTCATGATGCTCATCGGCTGGGCGACGCAGGCCCAGATGGACCGTCAGTGGCGGTTGCTGTCCCGGCTGTCCGGGCACTTCCTCGATGTCGTCGCGGGGCTTCCGACGCTCAAGGTGTTCGGCCGGGCCAAGGCTCAGGCCGAGTCCATCAAGCGGATCACCGGCGAGTACCGCCGGGCCACCATGCGGACACTGCGGATCGCCTTCCTGTCGTCGTTCGCGCTGGAGCTGCTGGCGACGGTCTCGGTCGCGCTCGTCGCGGTGACCATCGGGATGCGGCTCGTCCACGGGGACATGGACCTGTACACCGGACTGGTCATCCTCGTCCTCGCGCCGGAGGCGTATCTGCCGTTGCGGCAGGTGGGCGCGCAGTACCACGCGGCAGCGGAGGGACTCTCCGCTGCAGAGGAGATCTTCGCGGTGCTGGAGACGCCGGTGCCGGCCTCCGGCACACAGCGCGTTCCCGAAGGCGAGATCGCTTTCGAGGGAGTGACCGTCCGGTACTCAGGGCGGTCGTCCGACGCGGTGTCCCAGGTGTCTTTGACGGTGGAACCGGGCGAGACGGTAGCCCTAGTCGGACCCAGCGGCGCGGGCAAGTCGACTCTGCTGAACGTTCTGCTCGGGTTCGTGCGACCCACCGAGGGGCGGGTGCGGGTCGGGGGAGTCGATCTCGGCTCGGCCGACCTGGAGGAATGGCGCTCGCGGATCGTCTGGGTGCCGCAGCGGCCGCATCTGTATGCGGGCACCATCGCCGAGAACGTGCGGCTGGCCCGGCCGGACGCGGACGACGCGGCGGTGCGGCGCGCGCTGGCCGACGCGGGCGCGCTGGAGTTCGTGGACGCGCTGCCCGGCGGCGCCGGCACCGTGCTCGGTGAGGACGGGGCGGGTCTCTCCGCCGGTCAGCGCCAACGGCTCGCCCTGGCACGGGCCTTCCTCGCCGACCGGCCGGTACTGCTGCTCGACGAGCCCACGGCGTCCCTCGACGGGGCGACCGAGGCGGAGGTCGTGGCGGCGGTGCGCCGGCTGGCCGTCGGACGGACCGTGCTGCTGGTGGTGCACCGGCCCGCGCTGCTCGCGGTGGCGGACCGGGTTGTTCGGCTGGATGTGCGGGAGCGCGCCACGGCGAGTGTTCCCGCCCCGGCTGCGGAGGTGCCCGCGCCTCGGCCCGGGACGCGGGAGAACACCGTACCCGCCCCCCACGACGTACCCGCCTCCGGCGCTTCGGCGTCCGCCTCGTCCGCCGAGCGGCGTGGCGATGTGCTCGCCCGGGTGCGTGCCATGGCCGGCCCCCGCCGTGGGCGGCTCGCGCTCGCGCTGCTGCTCGGCAGCCTTGCGCTCGGCAGCGCCGTCGGGCTGATGGCCACCTCCGGGTGGCTGATCTCACGCGCGTCCCAGCAGCCTCCCGTGCTGTATCTGATGGTCGCCGTGACGGCCACGCGGGCCTTCGGCATCGGGCGGGCCGTGTTCCGGTACGCGGAGCGGCTCGTGTCGCACGATGCCGTGCTGCGGATGCTGGCCGACACCCGGGTCGCCGTCTACCGCCGCCTGGAGCGGCTGGCCCCGGCCGGGCTGCGCTCGGCCCGGCGCGGCGATCTGCTCTCACGGCTGGTCGCCGACGTGGACGCGTTGCAGGACTACTGGCTGCGCTGGCTGCTGCCCGCCGGTGCGGCGCTCATGGTGTCGGCGGCCTCCGCGGGCTTCACCGCCTGGCTGCTGCCGGAGGCCGGCGCCGTCCTCGCCGCCGGGCTGCTGGCGGCCGGGGTCGGCGTGCCCCTGGTGTCGGGCGCCGTGGCACGCCGCGCCGAGCGGAGACTGGCGCCGGCCCGGGGCGTGCTGGCCACCCGGGTGACCGATCTGCTCACCGGTACGGCCGAGTTGACGGTCGCCGGTGCGCTGCCCGCTCGGACCGCCGAAGCGCGCCGGGCCGACGGGGCGCTCACCCGCATCGCCGCCCGTGCCGCCGCCGCCACCGCGCTCGGCGACGGGCTCACCGCGCTGGTGTCCGGGCTGACCGTGACGGTCGCCGCCCTCGTGGGCGCGCAGGCCGTCGCCGACGGGCGGCTCGGCGGCGTGGCCATGGCGGTCGTGGTGCTCACCCCGTTGGCCGCGTTCGAGGCGGTGCTGGGACTGCCGCTCGCCGTGCAGCACCGGCAGCGGGTGCGCAGGAGCGCCGAGCGGGTCTACGAGGTGCTGGACGCCCCCGACCCCGTACGGGAACCGGAACGGCCGCGGCCGGCGCCGACCTCCCCGTTCCCGCTCGTCGTGGACGGGCTCGCCGCCCGTCACCAGGGCCAGCACAGGGATGCCTTCACCGGTCTCGGTCTCACCCTTGACGAGGGGCGCAGGATCGCGGTCGTCGGTCCCTCCGGGTCCGGCAAGACGACCCTCGCCCAGGTGCTGCTGCGGTTCCTCGACGCGAGCGCGGGCACGTACACGCTGGGCGGCACGGACGCGTACGCCCTCGACGGCGACGACGTACGGCGTCTGGTCGGACTGTGCGCCCAGGACGCGCATCTCTTCGACAGCTCGGTGCGCGAGAACCTTCTGCTCGCGCGGAAGGACGCGAGCGAGGAGGACCTGCGCGACGTGCTCGCGCGGGCGCGGCTGCTCGACTGGGTCGACGGCCTGCCCGCCGGCCTCGACACGCTGGTCGGCGAGCACGGCACCCTGCTGTCCGGCGGCCAGCGGCAGCGCCTCGCGCTGGCCCGCGCCCTGCTCGCCGACTTCCCGGTCCTCGTCCTCGACGAGCCCGCGGAGCACCTCGACCTGCCGACGGCGGACGTGCTCACCACGGATCTGCTGGCGGCCACGGAGGGCCGGACGACGCTCCTGATCACCCACCGGCTGGCGGGCCTTGAGGCGGTCGACGAGGTGATCGTGCTGATGGAGGGGCAGGTGGTCCAGCGGGGCGCGTTCGCGGAACTGGCGGCGGTGGAGGGGCCGTTGCGGGAGATGGTGGAACGGGAGGCCCGTGGGGACCTCCTGGGCGGACGGACGCCCGACGGCAGCCCGATGTGTCCGGTCCTCGCCGGAGACTAGGGGGTGTTTCGAAGG
>NZ_JBHUDX010000048.1:92321-103988 GCF_042678285.1 Streptomyces caeni | reverse complement strand
ACCCACCCCACGACCAGGCGCCCGGCAGACCGCAACAACCGGTCTCCCGGGCGCCGCTCATTCTCCCCGTGGCCCCCGGACGGCGGGCAACACACGAGGGGCCGACCGGAGAAACCAGGTTCTTCCGGTCGGCCCCTCGTCGCTCGTGCGGGCCTCAGCCGCCCTGCACCGAGCCACTGGTGAGTCGACGCCCTCCCCTGCCCGGGGGCAGGGGATTCCGGTCCGTACCGCTGCGCTTCACAAGGTTCCCGCAGCCCTGACGTCCCGCCCGTCCGGCGGCTAACGCTTCTCCCGGTCGAGCACCGGACGCAGTGACTCCAGAACGGCGGGGTCCTCGATGGTGGCGGGCACGGGCTCCTGCACTCCGTCCGCCATCGCCCGCATGGCACGCCGGAGGATCTTGCCGGAGCGCGTCTTCGGCAGCGCCGGCACCACATCGACCTCCTTCAGTGCGGCGATCGCGCCGATCTGCGAGCGCACGGCCTGCACCAGTTCCCTCGCCAGCACGTCCTGCCCGATGTCCGACCCGGCCTTGAGGACCGCGAGCGCCCGCGGCACCTGGCCCTTGAGCGAGTCGCGCACCCCGATGACGGCGCACTCCGCGACCGAGGGATGGGTCGCGATGACGGCCTCCATCGCTCCGGTGGACAGCCGGTGGCCGGCGACGTTGATCACGTCGTCGGTACGGCCCATGATGAAGACGTAGCCGTCCTCGTCGATGTATCCGCCGTCGCCGGTCACGTAGTAGCCGGGGTACTGGGACAGGTACGAGGAGACATACCGCTCGTCGTCGTTCCACAGCGTCGGCAGGGAGCCCGGCGGCAGCGGCAGCCTGATCGCGACCGCGCCGTCCTGCCCCGGGGCGACCTGGTTCCCCTCCTCGTCGAGGACCTGCAGGTCGTAGCCGGGCACCGGCACGGTCGGCGAACCGGGCTTGACCGGCATCGGCTCCAGCCCACGCAGGTTCGAGGCGATCGGCCAGCCCGTCTCGGTCTGCCACCAGTTGTCGATCACCGGGACGCCCAGAACCCGGCTCGCCCAGGTGTAGGTGTCGGGGTCGAGCCGCTCCCCGGCCAGGAACAGGGTGCGGAACGCCCCCATGTCGTACTCGGCCAGCAGGGTCGCCTCCGGGTCCTCCTTGCGGATCGCCCGCATGGCGGTCGGCGCCGTGAACAGGGCCTTCACCCCGTACTCGCTGATCACCCGCCAGAACGCGCCGGCGTCCGGGGTGCCGATCGGCTTGCCCTCGTAGAGCACCGTGGTGGCTCCGGCCAGCAGCGGTGCGTACACGATGTAGGAGTGGCCGACGACCCAGCCGACGTCGGAGGCGGCCCACCAGACGTCACCCGGGCCGATGTCGTAGACGTTCTTCATGCTCCAGGCCAGCGCGACGGCGTGACCGCCGTTGTCCCGGACGACGCCCTTGGGCCGGCCCGTGGTCCCGGAGGTGTAGAGGATGTAGAGCGGGTCGGTCGCGGCGACCGGCACGCACTCGGCCGGCTCGGCCGCCGCCATCGCCTCGTCCCAGTCGACGTCCCGGTCGGTCATCTCCGCCGCCGCCTCGGGGCGCTGCAGGATCACGCACGCGTCGGGGGTGTGGTCGGCCAGCTTCAGCGCCTCGTCGAGCATCGGCTTGTACGCGATGACGCGGCTCACCTCGATGCCGCACGACGCCGACACGACCACCTTCGGCTTCGCGTCCTCGATGCGGACGGCGAGCTCCTGCGGCGCGAAGCCGCCGAACACCACGGAGTGGACGGCGCCGAGGCGGGCGCAGGCCAGCATCGCGACCACGGCCTGGGGCACCATCGGCATGTAGATCACCACGCGGTCGCCCTTGCCGACGCCCAGGGAGCGCAGCATTCCGGCGCAGCGGGCGGTCTGCTCCTGCAGTTCCGCGTAGGTGTAGCGGGTGCGCATGCCGGTGACCGGGCTGTCGTAGATCAGTGCGACGCGCTCACCGTGGCCCTCCTCGGTGTGCCGGTCGAGTGCGTTGTAGCAGGTATTGAGCTCTCCGTCGGGGAACCAGCGGTAGAACGGCGGGTGGTCCGCGTCCAGGACCTGCTTCGGTTCCCGGGTCCAGGCAACCGCCGTGGCCGCCTCCCCCCAGAACTCCTCCGGGGCGGCGATGCTCCGCTCGTGCTCGTCACGGTAGGCACGCATCCTCGCGCACACCTCTCATCTCGTTCGACCGGGTCACCGGGCGCCTCCTGCCCTCCCGGGGAGCGGGCGGGGTCGTTCGGCGACATCCAGCGTGCCGGTCGGCGTCGGCTCGTGGGAACCACCGCGGCGGAAAGACCGGCGGGCATGTCCCGTCGGCGGTTGCCCCGCGCGCCCCGGCCGGCCGTGGTGCACCGCGGCCGGCCTCGCCTGTCCCGAGCGTCCGGTGCCGGCCCACGGCTCGTCGAACGGACGAGCGCATACGCCAGCAGCGGACCGCCGCTCTGCGGCCTCCATGCGGATGGTGGAGACCGCGCCGGGCCGGCTGTCGCCGGACCCGAAGCGGCACTGCCGCTCGCGGCGGTGCCCTTACTGCAGGTCATGATGGAGGTGCCGACCGCTGTGCGGCACCTCCAAATGGAGACCCCCGTCGCCGGGGGGGCACCGCGTCCGGCGGTGCGCCGCCGGACCCCGTTCCGCCCTGCGACGTCCCCTCTGGCCTGCGCGGGTGCCCCGGGAGGCACTGGCACGCGGCTCGCGACCGGTGCGACACTGCGACCATGAGCGCGGCCATTCCAGCATCGAACCGACTCTCCCGCCCCCGGCGCCCCCAGCAGCCGGACGGGACGGAGCGGGCCGGCCGGGCCGTCGGCGCCGGCGACCGTCCGGGCCGGGAGCATGCCGACCTGGTGGGGCTGCTGGACCGGAAGGCGGCCCTGCGCGAGGCCGCCCGGCGGGCGCGGGTCGTGACCGGTGCCGACATCAGCCTCGTCGGCCAGGTCGAGGACGAGGGCGTCGCCGTGCTGCGGTCGTGGGCGGGCACCCAGCACCGGGGTCTGCACGGCCTGGTGGTCCCGTGCGGGCTGGGCCTGGGCGGCAAGGTGCTGGCGACGGGCAGGCCCTGCGTGGTGCGGGACTACGCGCGCTCCCGGAGCATCACCCACCACTTCGACGAGCCGATCACGGCCGAGGGCATCCAGTCCATGCTCGGGGTGCCGGTCCGCCACGCCGGCCGGGTGATCGGTGTGATCTACGTCGCCCACCGTGACGGCGCCGCCTTCGGCACCGGGGCCGTCACCGCCCTGTCCGAGATCGCCGACGCCACCGGGGTCGCCCTGACCGTGGCCGACCGCGCGGATGCGCAGCGCGAGGCGGAGGCGGCCGCGGAGCGGCGGCGTATCGCGGTGGCGTTGCACGACTCGGTCGGCGCGATGCTGTTCACCATCGGCGCCCAGGTGCGCGACCTGCGGACCGGGTACACCGCCGAGCCCGGCCTCACCGACCGGCTCGGCGCCGTGGAGCGGCAGCTGGCGGAGGCCGCGGCGGCCTTGCGTGAGTCCCTCGCCGCGTTGAGCACGGTCCCGCCGGACCGCTCGCTGTCGGCCTCGGTCGCCAGCGACTGCCGGGCCTTCCAGGAACGTACCGACGTGGCGAGCCGGGCGCTGACGCTCACCGAGCTCCCCGAACTGGATCCGCCCAGGCGTCGCATGCTGCTGGCCACGGTGCGGGAGGCACTGCTGAACGTCGAGAAGCATGCCCACGCGTCGTCCGTGGTGGTCAGCCTGACCGCCGTGGACGGCGGGGTGATGGCGGCGATCACGGACGACGGGGTGGGCTGGCCGGGCCATGAGGAGCAGACGCCGGACGGCGAGGCGTTCGGGCCCGAGTCCGCCCTGCCCGTCGGCGGGATCGGGCTGGCCGCGCTGAACGACGGGTTGCAGCGGCTCGGCGGGAGCCTGCAGGTGATCGGCAACGAGGACGCGGGGCTGACCGTCCGGGCCTGGGTCCCATGCCTGTGACGCCGCCGCGGACAGCCGCACAGCCGCTGCGGGTACTGGTGGTGGACGACCACCCCGTCGTCCGTGAGGGAGTCGGGCTGCTGGTGCGCCACGACCCGGAGATCGAGGTCACCGGCAGCGCACGGACCGGAGCGGAGGCCGTCCGGCTCGCGGCGGAGCTGCGGCCGGACGTCGTGCTGCTCGACCTGCGGCTTCCGGACATGCTCGCGCCGGAGGTGATCGAACGGCTGCGCCGCGAGGTCCCCGGCGTCCATGTGCTGATCTTCACCGCCTACGGCGACCACGCGGCCGTCCAGACCGCCCTGGCCCGTGGCGCCGGTGGCTGTCTGCTCAAGGATGCGGCGACACCGGACCTGGCCACGGCCATCCACCAGGTCGCCGCCGGCAGCCGGGTCATCGACCCGCGCCTGTGCACCCCCGAGGGCGCGGAACTGCGCCGGCGCCTGGAGGACGCGGGGCTCACCCGCCGCGAGTACGACGTGCTGCGGCAGGTCGCGATGGGCCGCACCAATCCGGAGATCGCCGAGGAGCTGAATCTCACACGCAACACGGTGAAGACGTATCTGCAGGTCGCGATGCAGAAGCTCGGCGCCCGCAACCGGGTGGAGGCCATCGCGAAGGCCGGCGAGGTCGGCTTGCTCTGACCGGCCCGGGACCGCGTCCCCCGGTGCACGGGCGCGTCGGCGGCCCGCTCCGCCGCGCCTGTCCCACCGGCGTCACGCCAAAGCCGCCGGGCCCGTGCCGTCGGGCACGGAACCGGGCGTGAACGTGACGGGCAGGCGCTCGGGGCCGCGCAGACCGCTCGGCCTCCAGCGCAGTTCGCCCGGCGGCACGGCCAGGGCGAGACCGGGAAGGCGGCGCAGGGCGGTCCCGATGGCGATCTGGCCCTCCAGCCGGGCCAGCGGGGCACCCAGGCAGTAGTGGATGCCGTGCCCGAAGGCGAGGTGGGCGTTGTCCCGACGGGTGATGTCCAGACGATCGGGGTCCGCGAACCGTGCCGGATCCCGGTCGGCGATGGCGGAGGCCACGAGCACGGTGGCGCCGCGCGGAACGGTCACGCCCGCGATCTCGACGTCCTCCCGCGCGAAGCGGGCGATGCCGGGATTCACCGGTCCGTCGTAGCGCAGCAACTCCTCGATCGCGTCCGGCAGCAGCGACGGATCGTCCCGCAGCAGCCGGAGCTGGTCGGGGTGGGCGAGCAGCGCGGCGATGCCGCCGCCGATCAGGTTGACCGTGGTGATGTATCCGGCCACCAGCAGTAGGAACGCCATGGCGATCAGCTCGTCCTCGTCCAGCCGCCGCTCCTCGTCGCGAGCGGTGATCAGAGCGCTGAGCAGGTCGTCTCCGGCGTTGGCCCGTTTGGCGTCCAGGAGCCCGGTCAGGTAGGCGCGCATCTGCTGCCAGGCGGCGTCGGCCACGGCCGGGTCCGGCGGCTCGGGGCCCTGGAGGATCATGTCGTCGGTCCACCGCTGGAAGTCGTACCGGTCCGCCGTGGGCACCCCGAGCAGCTCGCTGATGACGGTGACCGGAAGCGGCAGGGCGAAGTCGGCGACGAGGTCCGCGCGGCCGGCCCGCACGATCGCGTCGAGCAGCCCGTCGGTGATGGCCTGCACGCGGGGCCGCAGTTCCGCCACCCGGCGCGCGGTGAACGCCTTCGAGACCAGGCGCCGCAGGCGGGTGTGGTCGGGCGGGTCCGCCCGGAGCATGGTGCGCAGCATGGACTCGCGCTCCGTCGCGGGCAGCTGCCGCAGGAGCCGGGGGTCGGACGCGTCGTGGATGTCGCTGCCCAGGCGCGGGTCGCAGAGCGCGGCGAGGCCGTCCTCGTAGCGCGTGACCAGCCATGCCTCCAGGCCGCCGGCGATCACCGCGCGCCGCACCGGGCCCTCTTCACGCAGCTGCCGGTAGAGCGGGAAGGGGTCGGCCACGAAGGCGGGGTCGGCATAGGGGAGATGGAGTGGCTGCTCGCTCATCGTCGTCTCCGCAGACCTTGAGAATATATGTCCAAGTATGGTCGATTTTGCAATCTATACGGGAAAGGTGGGCCCGGTGGACCGGACCACGTGTTGTGTGGTGGGCGGCGGCCCCGCCGGAATGGTCCTCGCCCTGCTGCTGGCCCGGGCCGGAGTGGAGGTCACCGTCGTCGAGAAGCACGGCGACTTCCTGCGCGACTTCCGCGGGGACACCGTGCATCCCTCGACCCTGGCCCTGCTGGACGACCTGGGCCTCGCCGAGCGGTTCGCCCGGTTGCCGCAACGGCGGGTGACGACGGTTCAGCTGCCGGTCGGCCGGGACCGTTCGCTGGTCACCGTCGGAGACATCGGCGCACTGCGGGGCAGGTACAACTACATCGCCATGGTGCCGCAGTGGGACCTGCTCGACCTCCTGGCGGACGAGGCCCGGCGGGAGCCGTCCTTCTCCCTGCGGATGAACACCGAGGCGACGTCCTTCCTGGTGGAGCCCACGGGGGTCCCCCCTGCGCGAGCGAAGCCGGGAGCTTGGGGGAGGGTGGCCGGGGTGCGGTACCGCACCTCCGACGGCCGTACCGGTGAGCGCGCCGTGGTACGGCCGCCGCAGTTCACCCGCCGCGGGTGAACCCCCGCGCCGCGCCCGGCTGCACCGTGGGAGGGGTCAGGACCACTCCCCCGACCCGGTCAGCGGGCGGCGGGCCGACCACCGGAGGCCGTCGTGTCCTCTTACCCCCTCCTCAACGCGTTCCTCACCATTCTCTGGTTCTTCCTGTGGGTCCTGTGGTTCATGCTCCTGTTCAAGGTCGTCTTCGACATCTTCCGCGATGACCGCCTGAGCGGCTGGGCCAAGGCGGGCTGGATGGTGTTCGTCTGCGTGCTGCCCTTCGTGGGCGTCTTCGTCTATCTGGTCGCCCGTGGCCGGGGCATGGGCGAGCGCGACCTTCGCCACGCGCAGGCCCAGGAGCGTGCGTTCCGCTCGTACGTGCAGGAAGCGGCCGCCGGCGGTCCCGCGCCCGGCATGAGCAGGGCGGACGAGCTGACCAAGCTGGCCGGCCTGCATGACCACGGGGACATCACAGACGCCGAGTACGAGGCGGCCAAGGCCAAGGTGCTCGTGTCCTGAGCGGCGCCCGCCGCACGACCGCGAGGGAAGCGGGCTCATGCGCTACGAGATCCGGGTCGACGGACAGTTGTCGGAAACGCTGGCCAAGGCGTTCCCGGAGCTGGACAGTTTCGTCGTACCCCACCAGACGGTGCTGTTCGGGAAGGTCGTCGACCAGGCACATCTGTACGGCCTGCTGGCGCGCTGCCAGTCGCTGGGTCTGCAGGTGGTGGAGATGCGGCGCCTTCCCGAGTGAGTTCCCCGGGCTCACAGCAGCCGCAGCTCCCGGGCCCGGCGCACGGCCTCGGCCCGCCGGGTCACGGCGAGCTTGCGGTAGAGGCTCTTCAGATGGGTCTTGACCGTGTTCACCGACAGATACAGGTCGGCGGCGATCTCCTCCGTCGACATCAGCTGTGCGAGCCGCTCCAGCACCTCGTGCTCGCGCTCGCTCAGCGCCTCGGTCACCGGGGCGGGCGCGCGGCAGCCGTCGCGCGCCTCCCCCGAGGGTGCGCGTCCAACGGGCGAGGCAGGCAGCCAGTCGTGCCCCCGCGTGAGAGTGGGCCGGCGGCGCGCGAACCGCCGCAGCCAGGGCCCCGACTCCAGGAACGGGCGCCGCAGCCGTTCCGGCCGGGCCACCCGCAGGGCCCGCGCGACGAGCCGCTCGGCCTCGTCGCCCTCGCCCAGCGCGTCGGCGGTCTGGGCCCGCGCCAGCAACACCCGTACCGTGACGGCCGGTCCCCCACCGTGCCCCGTGGAAAGCGCCGCGAGCAGGTCGCGTGCCGCTTCGACGTCGCCCGTGGCGAGATGGGCCCGGGCCGCGGCCGCGGTTCGCTCCGGGCCTGGGGGACCGCCGTCCTCCAGCGCCTCCCGCGCGGCCTGCGGACGGCCCTCGGCGAGGTAGGCGCCGGACCTGACGAGCGCCGCCGCCTCGGTCACCCAGGGCGAGGGCTGGACGACGTCCGGCAGGTGCTCCAGCCGGTCCAGGAGCCGCCGCGCCGCCCGGGTCGATCCCGTGGCCAGCAGCAGTCGTGAGCGGAGCAGCGCCGTTTCCGCAGTGACGAGGGGATCGCGCGGCGCCGCGGCGGAGCGGTCCGCGTGCCCGAGGTGGCCGCGAGCGGCGGCCACCTCGTCACGCTCAAGGGCGACCGCGGCCAGCACCAGCCGGGCGACGCCGCTGCGGGCGGAGGGTGGCAGGCCGGAGCGTTCGGCCTCGGCGGCCGCCTCCCGGGCGTGGGACTCGGCGCGGCCCGGCCGGCCGTCCAGGAGGTCGATCAGGGCCAGCCGGCCGAGGCACTCGTGCCGCGGGAACGCGGTCCGCGGCCCGGCGTCCGCCCTCGCGGCGGCGGACAGCGTGGCCCGCGCCGCGTCCAGGCGTCCGGCCCACAGCTGCGCCGATCCCAGGTCCGTGAGCATCAGGGCGTGCAGTTCCGGGTGCCGGGCGAGACGGTCGGCGGGGACGGCCCGTTCCGCCACCGCCATGTCGCGGGCGGCCGCCTCGGCGACGTCGGCCGAGCCCGTGGACCTGGCGGCGAGGACGCGCAGCAGGGCGCGGCTCAGGCGCAGTGGGGCGGCGTCCGGCGCATCGCCGGCGGGCAGGTCGTCCTCGGCGCGGCGCAGGTGCCCGATGCCGCGGGCCACGTCGTGGCGGGCCAGGTCGCGGGCGGCGCGCACCAGATCGGCGGCCGCCCCGGAGGTGTCCGGGGGCATCCGGGAGAACAGCCCGTCGAGCCGCTCGGCGTCCAGTCCGGTCAGCAGCCGCCCGATCGCCAGGCCGTCCACGAAGCGGGTGGCGGCCGGTTCCCAGTCGCCCGCGTCCGCCGCATGCGGGAGAGCCTCGGCGAGCAGCCCCGCCTCGCCCAGCCAGTCCGCGGCCCTGCGGTGCAGCTCGGGTTCGAGCCCGGGGTGCCGGACGCGCAGATGGACCCGCAGGATCTCGGCGAACAGCGGGTGGAGTCGGTACCACGAGTGACCGACGGCCTCCACGAAGGCGTTCGCGCGCTGCAAGGAGGCCAGAACCGCTTCCGCGTCCGCCCGGCCCGTGAGGGCGTTGGCGAGACCGGGGTGGATCCGGTCCAGGATGCTGGTGCGCAGCAGCAGGTCCTGTGTCCCGGGGTGCTGGGTGTCGAGCACCTCGGCGAGCAGGAAGTCGGCGAGCGTGCTCCGGCCGGCCTCGAAGTCCTTCAGGAAGACCTCGGGGTCGTCGGCGCCCTGGGCCGCCAGGATGCTCAGCCGCAGTCCGGCCGCCCAGCCGCGGGTGCGTTCCGTCAGTGTCCGCGTGCCGGCCTCCGAGAGGCGCAGCCCGTGGCGGTCGAGCAGTGCGGCCGCCTCCCGGGGGCGGAACGCCAGGTCGGCGCCGCGGATGTCGGTGATCTCGCCGGCGGCCCGGTAACGGTGCAACGGCAGCAGCGGCTCCGTACGGCTGACGACGACCAGGCGCAGTCCGCCGCCCGCGTGGCGGAGCACGAACTGCAGTTCCTCGGCGATCTCCGGCGAGGTGACCACCCGGTCGAACTCGTCGAGGACCAGGATCAGGGGCTGCGGGCGCCGGCTCAGCCGGGCGGCGAGCCTGGTCAGCAACGAGTGGTCCACCTCGCCGGGGCGGGCCGGGCCGCCGATGCCGTCGGGGGAGGCGAGTCCGTGGCGCCGCAGGGACTCCAGCGCATAGGTCCAGAACACGCCGGGCCCGTTGTCCTCGGGCTCCACCGTCAGCCACGCGACACGGCCCGGTGTGCGCCGGGCGGTGGCCCAGTCGGCGACGAGCAGGGTCTTGCCTGCTCCCGCGGGACCGTTCACCAGTGTCAGGGGCCCTTGTGCGCCCTGGGCGAGCCGGTTCGTCAGACGTGGTCTGCGCACATACGTCCGCGGGGGGACGGGCACGCTGAACCGTGCGGCCAGGAGCGGGTCGCCGTTGGGTGCGACGGGCCCCGCGCGCGGATCGTGGTGCCCGCCGCCGGACGGCGGACTCGGCATGGCATCCACCACAGCACCCCTGCTCTCGCCCGGGCGGACAGTCCCTTTTTGATCGTCGCGCCGAGCCGGGAAGCCCGCAACGGAGGGCCCCGGGCGCCGCGGCACGAGCGGCCGGGCCGCGCCCCCGGCGTCCGGTCCCTGTCGCCCTACTCCGGCTCCCGCCCCTCGTAGGCCGCCCTCAGGACGCCGAGCACGCCCTCCGTCGTCAGCCGGCGGGGGTTGCGGTACGGCTGTCCCGTCACCTGTGCCGCCGCGCCCGTCAGGTCGCCCTCCCGGAGGCCGAGCTCGGCGAGCGAACGCGGCGCGCCGAGCCGTCCCGCCAGTTCCCACAGGGCGCGCGGGACGTCCTCGGCACCGAGGGCGCGGCCCAGCGCGGCCACCGCGCGCGGTGCCGCCGGGGCGTTGTACGCGAGGGTGTACGGGAGCACCACCGTGTGCGTCTGCGCGTGCGGCAGTCCGAACGTGCCGCCCAGCACGTGGCACAGCTTGTGGTGCAGTCCCATGGTGGTGGAGCCGAGGCAGGCGCCGCACAGCCACGCCGCGTACAGGGCCCGGCCACGGGCCAGCAGGTCCTCCGGTTCGGCGGCCAGCCGCGGCAGGGCCTCCGCCATCACCCGGGCGCCCTCCTCCGCCATGAGCGAGACCAGTGGAGAGGTGTCCGGGGCGTACAGCGCCTCCACGGCGTGCGCGAGCGCGTTGATGCCGCTGGTCACGGTGAGCGACAGGGGCAGCGAGAGGGTCAGCTCGGGATCGTAGACGACGCTGCGGGGCTGGACCACGGGGTCGCGGCCGGTGCGCTTGATGCCGTGTTCCGTCAGGCCCCAGACGGGGGTCATCTCCGAGCCCGAGTACGTCGACGGAACGGCGATCAGCGGCAGCCCGGTGCGCAGGGCGACCGCCTTGCCGAGGCCGATCGCGGAGCCGCCGCCCACCGCGACGCACCCGTCGGCCCCGGCCGCCCGCACCACCTCGACAGCATGGTCGGCGATCTCGACGGGCACGTGCATCCGGGCCTCCGCATACAGTCCCGCGCAGGCGTCGCCGAGCGCGTCCGCGACCGCCCGTGCGGCGGTCTCACCCAGGCCGCCGCACACCACGAGGAGCCGCCGCAGCCCCAGGCGCTCGGCCTCGTCCGGGGTCGCGGTCACGGATGCGCCGGGCCGGAAGACGACCCGCACGGGCCGGGTCTCGTACACGAAGTCGTCGGAAACGGTCATGTCGCACGCTCCAGGGAGGGATCGGCGGCGGCGAGGTCCCGCTTCCTCCATGGTCCCGCGCCAGGCGTCTTCGCGGACCTGCCGGGCCGGCCCTGCCTGACCCTGCCTGGCCCTGCCTGACCCTGCCTGGCCCTGCCTGACCCTGCCTGGCCCTGCCTGACCCTGCCTGGCCCTGCCTGGCCCTGCCTGGCCTTGCCTGACCCTGCCTGGCCTGCCTGGCCTTGCCTAACCCTGCCGGTCCGGCCTGGCCCTGCCGACCCTGCCGACCCTGCCTGACCCTGCCTGACCTGCCGGTCCGGCCTGGCCCTGCCGGCCTTGCCTGGCCCGCGCCCTGTCCGGGGCCCGAAGCCCGGCCCGGGCCGACGATGCCGGTGAGCCGGGCGGCACGGCGCCCCACCGGCCGTACTGGTGCGAGGGAGAGCGCGGCGTGCGGCTGCCCGGCAGCCGGGCGG